>NZ_CP013341.1:1202843-1503554 GCF_001455205.1 Nitrosomonas ureae | reverse complement strand
ATTGGCATGCTTCGACAGCTTTTCGATGGCGCAGGCAAGGAAACTCAGGATTTATTCAACCGGTGACGCACCCGCATCAAATTACGCTGGACGCATTATGCGGCATCGATGATCAGAAACAGCGTATCGATCAGAATACACGTCAGTTCGTACAAGGATTTCCGGCCAACAATGTGCTGCTAACCGGTGCGCGTGGCACGGGCAAATCGTCATTGATCAAGGCATTGCTGAACAAGTACGCTGAAGGCGGACTGCGCCTGATCGAAGTGGAAAAGCATCATCTGATCGATGCCCATGATATCGTCGAAAGAATTTATCAACGCCCGGAACGTTTTATTTTGTTTTGTGATGATTTATCGTTTGAAACCGACGAGCCGGGTTATAAAGCGCTTAAAGTGGTGCTGGATGGCTCGATTGCCACAGTTTCCGATAATGTGTTGATCTATGCAACGTCGAACCGGCGCCATATGGTTCCAGAGTTCATGCGCGACAATCTGGATACGCGGCATATCGGCGAGGAAGTGCATCCGAGCGAGACCGTCGAGGAGAAAATCTCATTGTCAGAGCGCTTTGGCTTATGGGTATCTTTTTATCCGTTCGATCAGGATCAGTATCTGAAAATTGTGCATGGCTGGCTGGTTTATTTCGGTATCGGCAAGCTGACCCCGCAGACTCGCGCTGAAGCATTACAATGGGCGCTGCAACGCGGATCGCGCAGCGGGCGCGTGGCCTGGCAGTTTGCACGGGATTTGGCGGGAAGAACAAAGTCGGTCAGCGGCAAAACCCCATGAGTCATATCACCCTTCCCAGTCCTGAATTCATTCCTATCGTTGAAGTTGTCGCTGCCGTCATTCTGCAACCGGATGGCCGGTTTCTGCTGGCACAGAGACCGAAGGGCAAGGTATATTCGGGCTACTGGGAATTCCCCGGCGGCAAGGTTGAGTCGGGTGAGTCCTTGTTGTACGCGCTGGAGCGTGAGCTATGGGAAGAATTAGGTATCCATGTCCGTTATGCCCAGCCCTGGATATCACGGACTTTCACCTATGCGCACGCGACTGTGCGGCTGCATTTTTTTCGCGTGGTGGAATGGGAAGGCAAATTGATACCCAGAGAAATGCAGGCTGTATCCTGGCAGATGCCTCAAGAAATTGCAGTTTCTCCCATCTTGCCGGCAAATGGGCCGATTTTGCAGGCATTGTTGCTGCCACCGCTTTATGCCATCACAACTGCAAGCGAGATCGGGATCGAATCAGCCTTGCAGCGAATTGATCTCGCATTGCAAAACGGTTTGCGCTTACTGCAAATTCGCGAGAAACAAATGGAGAAAGATAAGCTGCGCGAGTTCGCAGAAAAAATAATTGCGCTGGCGCATCTCCATCAAGCAAAGGTCCTGATCAATAGCGATGCCGAGTTAGCGCGCGAGACCGGCGCTGATGGCGTACATTTGACATCAGCGCAACTGATGGAGATATCATGTCGCCCCGATCCGGAATATGGTTTATGTGGCGCATCCTGTCACAATGCCGAAGAACTCTATGCCGCGGAGCTGTTAAGGCTTGATTTTGTCGTATTGGGACCGATTCAATCGACCTTAAGTCATCCGGGACTACCACCACTGGGCTGGCGCAAGTTCGCTTCGATCATTCGCGACTATCCGTTGCCGGTTTATGCGCTTGGCGGACTCAGTTCGGAAGACTTGGTCATTGCGCAGGAAATGGGCGCGCAGGGTATTGCCATGATGCGCGGAGTCGCATAACTCATAATTTTCTATAAAATCGGATTGGTATACACAACCACCTGATTTCTTCCGCCTTCTTTGGCCTCATATAGGGCTTTATCCGCTCTTTCCAAAAGGGTTGTACAGATAAAGTCAGCATCTTGCTGCAGTACAACCGGTAAGTCTCGCAAACTGGCCATACCTATGGATACCGAGATGTTGAGTTGCTTGTCATAAAGAATAATCGCCGAGGAACAAATTGCTTTGCGTAATCGCTCAGCAATTTCATGTGCAGCGTGCAAGGCCGTTGAAGGCAGTGCCACGACGAATTCTTCTCCGCCATAACGGGCTACAATGTCGCAGGATCTTACTTGCTCCTTGATCAGGTTCACCATGTGTCTTAACACCGAATCACCTGTTTGGTGACCATGGCTATCATTGATTTTCTTGAAATGATCGACATCGAGAAACATACAGATTAAATCATCATTCCAGCGAATGCATCGGGCAATTTCATCTTTAAGACGCAAGTCAAAATAACGCCGGTTGTAGGTTTGCGTTAGCGCATCCTGATAACTGATTTCCTTGATTCTCTGCTGATTGAGGCAGTTTTCTATTGCAACCGCTGTCATGGCGGATAGTTTCTGCAAAAAAAAAGTCCCAATGCCCTTTTGGTAACGATGTGGATCTTGGCTCAACAGCATCATCGCACCAATAACCTGATTACTGCGCAGCAGTGGTAAAAAAGCCGCACTTTTGACTTGATTCGATGATTTTAAACCATTTATCATCCAATGATATTTCTGTAGCGCTTCGGTTCCCAACATCGGATTAACGATGAATGACTGAATGATTTCCGCATCGTTGTTAACATCAAGAATCAATAGTTTATTTGCACAGCCTAAACGCGCTTCTTCGTCATGTTCAAAAAATAAGCGATCAGCGTCCTTATGATGGTCCACGAGACACAGCACCATATCCAAGAGCTGGAAACGCACAATACTTTGGGATAGCAGTAAATCGCGCAACTGTTTGGGGGTGCTGGCACCAATGATTTCAAAACCAAAGGTTTCGTATAACTCCTGTTTTTTTTCATTGGCTCTGGCCTGTTTGATGAAATGATCCAGCTTACGCTGTAACTCACGATTCTTATCATAAACCGACTCATCCATTCTCTAAAGACTCAGTTATTTTCTTCTTCCCGAGTATTCGCAGGCTCCGGAATTCGGTAAGATTCTTGAGCCCACTGCGACAAATCCGCTGTTTTGCACCGCTCTGAACAAAAGGGCCTGAAACGACTAGTAGCTTCCCAAATTACTTTTTCCCCACATTGTGGACAGTTAACTTTACGCTGTTGCATGAAAGAAAATCCTTACACCGATAATAGACAATAAGGCAATCTCCCTATTTTGGCAATGAAAAGTTAGATTATTGTTATTCAAGTTATTTTTACTAGTATAGCGGATAGTAAGAAAAAAGCTGCCAACGTAATATTCAGCTATGAATTTTACAAAAATTTTACATAAGTTAGGTTAAACTTTTCTGACTTATTCTTGAATACTTATCTAAAGGTTGACAATCCTGGCTACTCGACAAGAACTCTCAGATTTTTTGATTGAAATCGAGAGACGTGCTTATAAGCAAGCTTTATTTGCAGTGCAAGATACCCATGTAGCCCTAGACATCGTTCAGGACTCCATGATGAAACTCACAGCAAAGTACGCAGCGAAACCAATCGAAGAGCTACCGCTTTTGTTTCAACGCATATTGCAAAATACCATCCGAGATCACTACCGAAGGCAAAAGATCCGCTCACTATGGACTTCTTTGTTTTCATCGTTTACGCCTGACGATCGGGATAAAAATCACGAAGACTTCGATATTCTCGAAACTTTACCGATAAAGCAGGAATCCAACGACCCCAGTACCCAACTTGAGAAAGCCCAGTTGATCCGGTTAATTGAAGAAGCGATAAAAACTCTTCCGTTGCGTCAACGCGAAGCTTTTATACTGCGTTATTGGGAAGAAATGAGTTTGGCGGAGACTGCTATAATTATGAACTGTTCGGAAGGAAGTGTAAAAACGCATTGTTCACGAGCAACGCATACATTAGCTACAATACTCAAAGCGAAAGGGGTGAAATTGTGAACGAACAAGAATTTGGAAAAAATATTGCCCGATTGTTGGATCAGAGTAGCGACGAAACTATCAATCAAAGTACGCTGTATCGGCTGCAATCAGCTCGCCAAGCCGCGCTGGAGCAATGCGAGCAGGAATCAGTAAAACTCATGAATTCAGGTCGCAATATTTCTGTTTATGGCAGACACGGTGGATATTCTACCGGTGGAAAGCTATTGCTATTGTTAACCGCGATATATATTTTGATGAATATCATGCTCGCCCAATTTGCTGAGCAGGAAAATAATGCAGCGATTGATACCTTGATACTGGCTGACGATTTGCCAGTGGATGCTTACATTGATAATGAGCTTGAGAAATGGCTGGATATCGATTAATCACTTTATGCGGGATATTCTTTTTCTTTATTTCTGAGGTTCTTGCTGATTCCCATCAGCTCGACTGGAAAGATCTGACAAATCAACAGCAAGAAATTTTGGGGCCGCTGGCGGAAGATTGGAATGTCATGAAACTGGAGAGAAAGAAAAAATGGCTCGGCATTGCAAAACGCTATCCCAAAATGAGTCTGAAGGAACAGCACCGCATACAATCACAAATGCAAAGCTGGCATGCACTGACTTCTGAACAAAGAAAGCAAGTGCGCGAAATTTACAAAAAAATGGAACAACTGCCCGCTCAGAAAAGACAAGAAATCAAGCAACGCTGGCATGGTAATTAACCGTTGCCAGAGGCTCTGAAAAATCCCTCAATCGTTGGTGTCATTAGCCTGTTTCATCAACAAAACCGTTTTTATCAGCAGCAACAGCAATCATTCCATTTGAAATCCAGGCCCATTACTTGTTTCATACCAGATAATTTTTTATTTTGCCTTTTTCGCAGTTTAGCTCATGCTGCGAACTGATTATTTAACTATCAATCATCTTCCCATCAATTGGGCCGATGAGGTTGCATCACAATTAATCGATCAAGAAAATATACTGACTTGGCTCCCAATCGACCTCGATACCCAGCTGCATTTCTCAACAGGCTTGATCGTGGTAACCAATAAACGCTTACTGGCCAAAATGTTTGGCGACGAAACATGGCAGGCATGGCACTACCGCAACGGATTGTCATTAACGCAGCGTGATTATGCAGGCATTGGTTGCCTGGAGATATATGATCCGCATGCACGACTTTCTTTTTGGCGTTATCGCCTGGGTAACGATGCCGCAGTAAGCCACCTGATTCACTGCTTCACTGAGCAACTGGATTATCATCTTACCGGTAAGCTCCCGCCATCCTCCGATACGCTTGCGCAGTGCCTAACTTGCTCTGCATTTTTATCTTCCAAAGAAGAATGTACAGTCTGCGAAAAACAAAATCATACTCCCCCGTCAACCTGGGCTTTATTTCGCTTGTGGCGTTTTGCGAAGCCCTATAAAGGGCGTTTGCTCATTGGGTTTCTGCTGACTTTATGCAGCACGGCTGCAACCTTGGTGCCACCCTATTTAACCATGCCACTGATGGATAACGTACTGATACCCTATCAAAATGGTCAACCCATCAATACGGACTTGGTGACACTGTATCTCTCAGGCTTGTTGGGCGCATCGATTCTTGCGTGGATATTAGGGTGGACCAGAACCTATATGCTGGCCCGTGTTTCCGAGCGAATCGGCGCTGATTTGCGCACCACAACCTACGAGCACATGCTGAATCTTTCGCAGGAATATTTTGGGGGCAAGCGAACCGGTGATCTGATGGCGCGTATCGGTGCCGAAACCGACCGGATAAATCTGTTTCTCTCTCTACACCTACTGGATTTTGCCACCGATGTCATCATGATTGCGATGACTGCCGTAATTTTAATTTCAATCAATCCCTGGCTGGCGCTGGTAACGCTGGTACCGTTACCTATTATTCTCTGGTTGATTCATAGTGTGCGTCACCGGCTGCGCATAGGTTTTGAAAAAGTCGATCGGATTTGGGCCGAAGTCAATAACGTTCTTGCGGATACCATTCCAGGCATCCGGGTGGTTAAGGCATTTGCCCAGGAAAAGAGAGAAGCAGCGCGTTTCCATGCTGCTAACCAGCGCAATTTACACGTCAACGATCGCGTGAACCGGGTTTGGTCATTATTCACGCCCACGGTCACATTGCTGACTGAAATGGGTTTGCTGGTAGTATGGGTGTGCGGAATTTGGCAAATCTCCAGAGACGAAATCACCGTCGGTGTACTGACAGCCTTTCTGGCCTATATCAGCCGCTTCTACATTCGCCTGGATTCAATGAGCCGTATCGTTTCCATTACGCAGAAAGCCGCAGCAGGCACCAAGCGTATTTTTGATATTCTGGATCAGGTATCCAGTGTCCCGGAATCACCTAATCCCGTGCACTTATCCGCGACTCAAGGCCGGATTGAATTACGCAATGTCGCCTTCCGGTATGGGACGCGCAGCATTGTGCGTGACATCAATTTAACTATCCAGCCGGGCGAAATGATCGGCCTGGTCGGACACAGCGGCTCAGGAAAAAGCACGCTGGTTAATCTGATCTGCCGTTTCTATGATGTCACGGGAGGGGTTATTCTGATCGACGGACATGATATTCGCACCTTATCGATTGCTGAGTATCGCAAACATATTGGCCTGGTACTTCAAGAACCTTTTCTGTTTTTTGGCACGATTTCTGAAAATATCGCTTATGGCAAACCCGGCGCAACACCGGAAGAAATTGTATCCGCTGCGCGTGCTGCGCATGCCCATGAATTTATCCTGCGCCTGCCACATGGTTACGATTCGCTGGTGGGGGAACGCGGGCAAGCGCTTTCAGGCGGCGAACGTCAGCGCATTTCAATTGCCCGCGCCCTTCTGATTAATCCACGCATCCTGATTTTGGATGAAGCAACCTCCTCTGTGGATACAACCACCGAAAAAGACATTCAACAAGCCCTGGATAATCTGGTGCGTGGCCGCACCACGATTGCCATCGCCCATCGCCTGTCAACGTTGCGCGAAGCCGACCGGCTCATCGTACTTGATCGGGGTATGATCGTTGAGATCGGTACCCACATTGAATTGATGGCGCAGCAAGGCTATTACTACCGCTTATGGCTGGCACAGGCACGCAATGTGGATACGGAAGACAAGACTATGGCTCCGATTGAAGCGCACAGTAGCCGCGGGAGCGTATAAATGAACATAACTGTTGATTACCAATTAACCCGGAATTCGTATGGAAAGCTTGTTCTGATGAATCAATTCGGCATAATGCACGAAGGCGTAGTGCCAATCCGGGCATTTCCAATCACCGATCCGAATCATGGCATTGCACTGATTGATTCACAGGGACATGAATTGATGTGGATTAACCAGCTTGAAGATTTGCCGCAGCATTACCGGGAACTGATTGAATCGGAACTTGCGCAGCGTGAATTTATGCCGGAAATCAAACGCGTATCAAAAATATCCGGTTTTATCACGCCCAATACCTGGGAAGTTGAAACGGATCGCGGAGAAACTGTTTTTATTCTTAAGGGCGAGGAAGATATTCGCCGCTTATCAGCAACATCGTTAATCATCACCGACAATCATGGCATTCATTTCCTGATTCAGGATCGCTTGGCGCTGGATCGCCATAGCCGTAAATTGCTGGATCATTTTCTTTGAAAACATGCACTGGAAAGATGCGAGGAAATTTGTATTCCCTCAATCGCTTGCAGAGGATTATCCCTTAATGCACACCACTTGTTTCAGGGTATGGACGACCTCCACCAGAGAACTTTGCGCCTGCATGACAGCATCGATATTCTTGTAGGCCAGCGGAATCTCATCGATTACGCTGGCATCCTTGCGGCATTCTACATGGGCTGTTGCCGCGATCTGATCGGCAACCGTAAAACGGCGCTTGGCTTCGTTGCGGCTCATAATACGTCCAGCGCCGTGACTGCATGAACAGAAAGCTTCCGGGTTACCCAGGCCACGAACAATGTAGCTTTTAGCGCCCATGGAACCGGGAATAATGCCCAGCTCACCTTTCTGCGCAGATACCGCACCTTTGCGCGTTACCAGAATTTCCGTGCCGAAGTGGATTTCCTTTTGTACGTAATTATGGTGACAATTGACCGCCTCCACATCCGCTCTGAACGGCTTGGCAATAACCTTGCGTGCAGCGGCAATGACATTCTGCATCATCACCGCGCGATTACGCCGCGCATAATCCTGCGCCCAACCCACGGCTTCGACATAATCCTCGAAATGCTCGCTGCCTTCTTCGAAATAAGCCAGATCGCGATCCGGCAAATTGGCAATGTGATGGCGCATATCCGCTTGCGCCAGTTCGATGAAGTAGGTACCTATGGCGTTGCCGACGCCACGCGAACCCGAATGCAGCATGAACCACACGCGATCAACCTGATCCAGGCAAATCTCAATGAAGTGATTACCCGTGCCTAGCGTGCCCAGATGCTTGTAGTTGTTGGTTTTCTTCAACCGCGGATATTTCCCGGTAAGGCGATCAAACCCAGGAATCAGGCTCGCCCACATGCTATCCACGGATACCGGCGGCGTATCCCAGGCGCCTTGATCGCGCTGGTTGCGTTTTGAAGTGCGGCCATGCGGTACGGCGCGCTCGATGGCGCTGCGCAATTCAAACAACTGATCCGGCAAATCCTGCGCTGATAGTGTCGTGCGCACAGCCATCATGCCGCAGCCGATATCCACGCCCACCGCCGCCGGAATGATGGCACCCTGCGTGGGAATCACGCTCCCTATGGTCGAACCTTTACCCAGGTGCACATCCGGCATTACCGCCAGATGCCGATAGATAAAGGGCATACGGGCCGTGTTCATCAGCTGTGTGCGGGCATCGTCCTCGACGGGTACGCCGCTGGTCCATAGCTTGATCGGCTTGCCATTCTCAACTTGCAATACTTGATATTCCACGCGACACCTTTAATACTTGATCAATACAAATGTTTTCAAATGCAAAGCAATAAAATTATTTGCCATTACTTAGATAGTGTCGCCGCGATATCCCGGAAACTATTCAATCCGGCTTCCAGGTTCTCGATAATGTCGCCCACCAATTCGTCCGGTTCCGGCAAATTATCCAGATCGGACAAGCTTTTATCCTTGATCCAGAAAATGTCCAGGCTGGTTTTGTCGCGCGCCATGATCTGATCGAAGCCGTATTTGCGCCAGCGGCCTTCCGCGTTCTGCTCGTTCCAGGTTTCCTGCCGCTGATGACGGTTTTGCGGGTTATAGCAGGCGATGAAATCCTGCAAATCCTCGAAGCGCAACGGCTTCTTTTTCAGCGTATGATGAATATTGGTGCGGTAATCGTAATACCACACCGCCTTGGTCCACGGCTCCTTGCTGGCCTCGCGGTTATCGAAAAACAGCACATTCGCCTTCACGCCATTGGCGTAGAAAATACCGGTCGGCAGCCGCAGAATCGTATGCAGATCGGTAGTCTCAAGCAATTTGCGCCGTACCGTCTCGCCCGCGCCACCCTCGAACAGCACGTTGTCCGGCACCACCACGGCGGCTTCCCCGGTGGTTTTCAGCAGGGTGCGGATATGCTGCACGAAATTCAGTTGCTTGTTCGATGTCGTCGCCCAGAAATCCTGCCGGTTGTAGGTCAGCTCGTCTTTCTCCTGCTCGCCTTCCTCGTTGGTGAAACTCATTGCGCTTTTCTTGCCGAACGGCGGATTTGCCAACACGTAATCGAAGCGCTTGCCGGAATCGGCCACCAGCGCATCGTTGGGGGAAATCATGCTGTCGCCGTCGATCTCGCCGATGTTGTGCAGAAACATGTTCATCAGCGCCAGGCGCCGCGTATTGGCGACAATCTCGTTGCCGTAAAACGTCTCGTGCTTCAGAAACGCTTTCTGCGTTTTGTCCAGCGCGTATTCAGCCACCAGAAAATCGTATGCCGCCAGAAAAAACCCGCCGGTACCACACGCTGGATCGGCGATAGTCTTGCCCGGTTCCGGCCGCACACATGCCACCATCGCGCGAATTAACGCCCGCGGCGTAAAGTATTGCCCCGCACCGGATTTGGTATCTTCCGCGTTGCGTTCCAGCAAGCCCTCGTAAATATCGCCTTTGACATCCGCGCCCATCGTTACCCACTGCGTTTCATTGACCATATCGATCAAGCGGTACAATTTGGCCGGATCCTGGATTTTGTTCTGCGCCTTGGTAAAAATTTGCCCCAGCATCCCCGACAACTTGCCCAGCTCCATCAGCAGCGCCACATAATGCACCTCCAACTCCGCACCACGCTTCGCTTTCAAACTTTGCCAGTTGTACTCAGCGGGAATGCCTACTTGACGGTTGTACGGCGGCTGGCTGTACTCATCCGCCATTTTAAGGAAAATCAAATAGGTGAGCTGCTCCAGGTAATCGCCATAACCCACGCCATCGTCTTTCAGAACTGTACAGAAACTCCAAACTTTGGAAACGATCGATGCGGTTGCGCTCATGCCGAGACCCTCAGCAAGTCAGTATTCAACGCTCCCGTCATTCCCGAGACGATTCTAATCGGGAATCCAGTCTCTAGCTGGCTAAAATTCTGGATCCTCGATAAAAACACTCGAGGATGACGAACTACGGCGATCTTACTCATACTAAGGAAACACTGATTAATTCGGCGAACGAGATGAAGCACGAGACGCCCGGAACGCAGCAACTGAGACATATCAACAAGATAGGCGAAGACGTAAGTACCGCGCAACGAAGTGATTCGCTCGTGCAGCCAATTAATCAGCGTTTCCCTAATTCTTCCCATAAATCCTTCCATGCCGGATTCATCTTCTCGATCAAATTTATTTTCCATTGCCTATTCCATTTTTTAAGTTGCTTCTCGCGCTGAATCGCTGCTTGCATCTCTTCATGCATTTCATAATAAACCAGGAAATGAGCACTGTACTTCTTCGTAAATCCTTCAACCAAGTCCTGTTTATGCTGCCAAATCCGCTGAATCAAGTGACCGGTTACCCCAATGGTCAACGTACCGTTGTATCCACTCGCCAAAATGTAAACCGGAGACTGTTTCACCATGATGCAACCCCAATCAAACGCTCACATCCAAATCATCTTTCGCATTATTCACATGCCCTTGCCGACACCACTTTATCCATCATGAATCTTTCCCGATCACACCCGCCACCCCTCGTCGATCCACTCCCGCTCGCCGCACCCGCCATCCCTCGTCACACTCGTCACCGTTCGTCGCATCCGTCATTCCTGCGGAGCTTGTCCCGGTACGCTTTCAGCCGGGAGCGGAAATCCAGATTTTCAGAGTAATGTGGATTCCCGCTTCCCCCCGCCTTCGCGGGGGTGACGAGGAATGACGTGACAAGCAAGCAAATTACCGTTAACTTCGCCCACCCTTTCGACGGACAACCAAATTGCCCTGAGAGGCCAGCCGTTCCGCCTTGATACGCGCCAGCAATTCCGAGGCAGGTTCGTCGTTCGGGTCTTGCGGCACCAACTGGCCGGAGAAGGCTTTTTTCAGAATGGATTGGCGCAGGGCTTCGGCTTGTTGTAAGGATGTCGTGATGGTTTGATCAAGCTGGTCGATTTCGGATAATTTCATTTCTATCGCGTCAACAACCTGATTTGCCTCTTCGATTGAGCACATGGGAAATAGTGTATTTTCGATGATGCTTAGATTTAAATTCGGCTGCACACCACCTGAAGACTTTAGGCGAATATCGCCATAGTTCTTTTGGAAAAACCATTTCATGTATTTTCGAAGTTTTTCTGACATACCTTCTTGGACTATAGCTGCAATTGCTTGATTGGTTGCGGCCTCAATCAAAAGTTCCGAGCACTTTCCTCTCGTCTTCCCTTCACCATACAACGCAATAAGCAATGTATGCTTTGGATAAATTCGGAGATTGGTTTCTTTCAATGCTAGATCGGTAACGTAGTCTGATGCCTCGGTAACGAAATTATCGTTGAGCGCACCGCTCGTGACCCACGGAATATTTCCGTTCGCGTAAAAATCGGAGCGCCCTTTAAGTGGAGTTATACCAGTACCTACTGAGCTAACAGTGCCGACTTTCACCCACCCCCACCCCTCCGGCAATTCAGGTAATTCGGCCAGTTCTTCGGCGGTGAGTGGCGGCAGGGTTTGGGGAGGTTTGGGTTTTGAAATCCCCCCTCGCCCCCCTTTTTCTAAGGGGGGGATGGGTGCGGTGCTGGTTGGCTTCCCCCTTTGTAAAAGGGGGACCGAGGGAGATTTCTCCCACTCAGCGAGTTGTTGCTGGTAGCGTTGTGCGCGTTCTTGCTGGATGCGCTTGAGTAAGGCTTCGGCGGTTTCGAGGGGTTCGTCATTCCCCTCCCAGCTTCGTCATTCCCGCGCATTGCCTGCCCCCGCGAAGGCGTGGGGCGGGAATCCATGTCATTCAAAAGCTGGGCCCCCGCCTGCGCGGGGGCGACGGTTTGTTTGGCACGGCGCTGCGCACGCCATTGCGCGGTGAGTTTGCCTTCAAATGCGTGTTTCAGCAATGCCTGACGGTACACCTTGAGCTGCGCCTGGGCGGTTTTCAGGTTTTCGATACCTTTGTCCAGCTCGGAAAACAGTTCTTCGATTTTGGCGACGATGCGGTGTTGTTCGTTGAGCGGGGGAAGTAAGAGAGGTATTGAAGCAATGTCACCCCGACGAACAGAAGGTACGGCGGTAGCTACTGCATATTTACCAAAATCTTGCGTGATCAAAAAGTAGTAAAGAAAATCTCCGCTAATGATTTCCACATCTGGGATTATTCCCATGACATTATTATCAAAAAGCATTTCTCTACTGGTAACCACTCGGGAGTTACCTCTTAGAGCCTCTCCGATCTTAGGGAAAACAATCGTTCCTTTTGGAAAGACTCTAGCCTTGATTTCGCTCCTTACTTCTTCGGAGATGAAATGACCAGCACTACCTATATATTTTTGTTTCGCGCGAAATACTCTTGAAATATCACCTACTTTTGCAAAAGGATAATGACCAGTCGAATCGCCTTGATGTTCCTTTGGAAAGCCTGAACCAGAAATTATTTCTGACGATGCCAATTCAACACTTATCTTCTCCCATCCTTGTGGAGAAATTTTCTCGCTACTCATCACCCCACCAACACCTCATTCAATTCATCCAGCAGCGGCTCCATCTTCGCCCCAAACAATTGATGCATCCTGCCCAGTCCGCCTTGCGCATCGAACGGCGCCATTTCCAAATCATCGCGCTCGATGTGGAACGAGTTGGCGACGTGGTCGCGGATCATGTGCAGCCAGCGCATTTGTTCTTCGTTGAATTTTTCGCCGCTGCCGGCGTGGTGTTGCATGATCCAGCTTTGGAAATTGCGGCGCACGGTGTCGTCGAAGGGGGTTAGGGTTTTGTCCCAGCCGCATACCCGGCGGATCAGCGCGACTAGTGCCGTAAGTTCATTGACTGGATTCCCGCCCCACGCCCTCGCGGGGGCAGGCACTGCGCGGGAATGACAGGATTCCAGTTGTTGGTACGCTTGCCATACGCGCAGTGGCGCAAGTTTAGGTTGATCGGTCTTAAGTTTATCCAGCACTTGACGGATCAGCGCGTAACTCAATTCGCGCCGCCGGTACGGCTGGCTGAAAAAGATCGTCAGCGCGGTGATCTGGTCTTGATGGGTTCGCAAGTATTCGGCGAATTCATCGGCTAATGCTTGCGCGTTGCTGGCGGCGTCCTTGTCCCATCCGACGCGCACCAGTTCGTCAAGGTTGCCGTGGTCGATGGTTTGTTCCTTGTCGCGGCGAATGCTGTCGATCAGTTCGACCAGTTCGCCGTTCAGTACGCGTGCCGCCTCGCCGACCAGTTGCGTAAGTTCCATGCCCGCCAGATCGCGGATGCGGCGCTGGTCGTCCGCATCCAGTTGCTTGTTGAGCCGCGCCAGCCGTCCGGCTAACGAGCTGATGGTATCTTCGTCGGCAGCACCCATCATCACTCGCATCGCCAGATCTTTCAGTGGTATGCCGGGTTGGGTGATGAGCGGCTGGCTGGCAGTTTTGAGCGAGCGGGTGACGCCGATGGCGTCGACGATGACATAGTGCGTTTTGGCGCTGACCGCAGACGGCGTGACTTTTCCCAGATCGTCCAGATCCAGTGTGCGCGTGCCGCGGCCTTTCATTTGCTCGAAATAGTTGCGGCTTTTCACGTCGCGCATGAACAGCAGACATTCCAGCGGCTTCACGTCGGTGCCGGTGGCAATCATGTCGACGGTAACGGCGATGCGCGGCATGTAGTCATTGCGGAATTGCGCCAGCAACGATTTGGGGTCTTCGTCGATTTTGTACGTCAGTTTCTTGCAGAAGGCGTTGCTTTCGGCAAATTCCTCGCGCACCATCTGGATGATGTCGTCGGCGTGACTGTCGGTTTTGGCGAAGATCAATGTCTTCGGCACTTCGCGTCGGCCCGGAAAAATTTCCGGCCATTTGTCGCGGAATGCGCGGATTACGGTGCGGATCTGATCCGGATTGACGATGCTGCGATCCAGTTGGGTAGCGGAGTAGGTTTCGTCTTCGTCCTGCATTTCCCAGCGTTTCTTGCGCGTCAGTTTCTCGCGTTTTTCCACTTGCTGCTTGGCGGCAATCTGCGCACCTTGTTGCGTGATCTGCGTTTCGATCAGGTACACCTCGTTGCCGACGTTGACGCCATCGGCGACGGCTTTTTCGTGGCTGTACTCGCTGACCACATTTTTGTTGAAAAAACCGTAAGTGCGGTTGTCCGGCGTGGCGGTGAGGCCGATCAGGCTGGCGTCGAAATAATCCAGTACTTGTTGCCACAGGTTATAGATCGAGCGGTGGCATTCGTCGATGAAAATGAAATCGAAGAATTCCGGCGGGACTTTGTCGTTGTAAACCACCGGCAGGGATGCTTTGGCTTGCATCAATTCCGCCGGATGGATTTGTTCCGTGGCTTCGTCCAGTTCGCTGCCTTTGAGAATCGAGTACAGCCGCTGGATAGTGCTGATGCAAACCACGCTGTTGGTGGGAATATACGACGATTTCAGGCGTTGCGTGGCGTAGATTTCGGTAAATTTGCGGTTGTCGTCGAGCGGCACGTACGACATCATTTCCTGTTCGGCCTGCTCGCCAAGATTGCGGGTATCGACCAGAAACAAAATGCGTCGGGCATCGGCGTATTTGAGCAACCGGTACATTGCGGTAATCGCAGTGTAGGTTTTGCCCGCACCGGTTGCCATTTGAATCAACGCGCGCGGGCGGCCTTCGCGGAATGAGATTTCCAGATTGGCAATGGCGGTTTCCTGGCAGTCGCGCAAATGCAGCGCATGGGCGGTTAAATGATCCGGGTTGAGCAACGGAATGTGTTGCAAACG
Source organism: Nitrosomonas ureae (assembly GCF_001455205.1). Classification (NCBI taxonomy): domain Bacteria; kingdom Pseudomonadati; phylum Pseudomonadota; class Betaproteobacteria; order Nitrosomonadales; family Nitrosomonadaceae; genus Nitrosomonas; species Nitrosomonas ureae. Next base: position 1,488,351 of record NZ_CP013341.1, on the reverse strand, counting down.
CTGGCGCAGGCTGGCATCTTGCGCAATCCATGCTTTGAGCATTTCGGGGCGGTGAAAATTGAACACTTCGCGCGAGCGCGGCTTGGGATCACGGCCATCGGTGAAGCGCGTAATGATGCCGGTACTTTCGTACAGGAATGGCAACGGTCTGGTGTTGCTGATCCACTTTAACCGGGCGCTGGCGTAGCCTTCAGTCTGCTGCTCCACTTCGGTGATTTTATGTCCCAGATCCGCCTTTTTGGCTTCAATCACACCCACCGCTTTTTTGTCCACAAACAGCACGTAATCCGCCGGGCCGACATCGGTCTGGTATTCACGTACCGCTTGCCCTAACCCGACATTCAGATCGATTTTCCGGACGGATTGAACCACCCAGCCCGCTTGGTTGAGTCGCGTGTCGATATGGTCGCGGGCTTTTTGTTCCGGATTCTGGTTGAGCGTCATATAACAACAGCTGAGTGACAAAACAGTATTTGATCATAACACGCCGCTTCAATATATCTTAAACTCGGCTGGACTTAGCGGATCGCTGCGGAATTAAAGCTATTTGCCAATGCAAAAATGCGAAAAAATTTCCCCCAGCAGGTCATCCGCCGTAAATTGACCCGTGATGGTTGATAATGCAGTTTGCGCCAGCCTAAGTTCTTCGGCAATAAGCTCCAGTTGGTATTCGTTTTCAGTATATTCCTGCGCATTTTGCAAATGTGCGCTTGCTAGTGTCAACGCCTCCAAATGACGCTGCCTGGCCATGAATATCCCTTCACCGGCATGATTGAATTGCCAGCCTGCCAGGTGCAAAATCTTTTGACGCAGCAATTCGATACCCGCACCGGTTTTGGCAGAAAGATGAATGCTGCTGTTGTGTTCATCCTCTTCTATCTTTGGATTCTCATTGCGCAAGTCAATTTTATTGAACACGGTGATTTGGGGTTTGTCATCAGGGATGTATTGTTTTATCGGATCGGGCGCGGCTGGCTGGTGCTGACTGCTATCCAGCAGCCGGAGCACCAGATTGGCACGTTTAATCGCCGCCAGTGTTCGCTCAATGCCTTTTTGTTCGACAATATCACCGGTTTCTCTCAGGCCGGCAGTATCCACGATATGAATTGGCATCCCGCCCAGGATAATGGTGCGTTGAATAGTATCCCGAGTGGTTCCCGGTATTTCCGTAACAATCGCGGCATCCTCTTCGACCAATTGATTCAGCAAACTGGACTTGCCGACATTGGGCGCTCCCGCCAAAACGATCCGGATGCCTTCTTGCAGCAGATTGCCCTGCCGTGCACCGGCAAGTGTTTGCTCCAACTGCGCAACAATATGATCCAGTTTTTCGCGAATTTGCAAAGTCTTCAAATTATCGAGCTCATCTTCCGGGAAGTCCAGGGTTGCTTCAATCAGCATCCGCAACGTGATCAGCAAGCTGACCAGTGCTTCGATCCTGGCGGAGAAATGACCTTGCAAAGAATTGACCGCGCAACGCGCCGCCTCATGCGTACTGGCTTCGATGATGGCAGCGACACTCTCGGCCTGAACCAAATCGATTTTATTATTGAGATAAGCACGTAGTGTAAATTCGCCGGGTTGCGCTAAACGGGCGCCAGCGCTGAGACAGCTTTTGAGTAGTAAATTCATAACCGCCGGGCCGCCATGCCCATGCAGCTCGAGTACATCTTCACCCGTGTACGAATGAGGCCCCGGAAAGTAAAGCACAATACCTTGATCGATAATCTGTCCCTGGGCATCGAGAAACTTACCGAGGCTAGCATGGCGTGGCCTGGGGAGCTTGCCGAGGATTACTTGGGCGAGTTTTTCTAAGTTATTGCCGGAAATGCGAATTACACCGATTCCACCGCATCCGGGCGGTGTCGCAATGGCTGCAATGATATCAGGACTAACTATGTATCAACTCCCTAACCAGGCATTGAAAAACTACCTGCGTTGCCACTGCGGTATTAAAAACAGGCGAGAAAACGCAGTCTATGCTTAATAAGCGAGCATTTTTGGCCCGTTTTTGCCTTGCATCAACTGCTTCGATAACGTTTCTCAACGATGGCTGTATGAGTGGCTAAATTACCGATTATCCACGCAACAGATAACCGGTAATCATGATTATTTTTTCTTTATTTTCTTAGCAACCGAATTGCTCTTTGGTTTTACGGTCGCCTTATTTCTACCCGCAACAGCTGTTTGCTTTATCTGCGGTTTTTCATTTTTATCTGTACTCACTACAGATGCCGCTTCGACCGGAGCATTATTCGCTTCCGCATTTTCAACAGAAGCCGTCAACTGAAGATTTTCCTTAACGGGTTCCGGGCTGTTTTTAGTTTTCTTCTTATTTCTATCTTTAGTAGCCTCCTCTGCAGCTTTGTTCTCATACATGCGCGTAATCTGCCATTGTTGCGCGATCGAAAGAATATTGTTGCAGAGCGAATAAAGCACAAGTCCTGCCGGGAAAAAGAAGAAGAAAATGCTGAACGCAATCGGCATAATTTGCATTACTTTTGCTTGTATTGGATCAGCGGGGGTGGGACTGAGTTTTGATTGAATCCACATCGATACGCCCATGATTACTGGAAGCACATAATAGGGATCGGGCACCGACATATCAGTTATCCACAACGCTAATGGTGCGTAACGTAATTCGACAGCAGCCAATAACGTCCAGAATAATGCAATAAATACGGGAATCTGAACCAATATGGGCAAACACCCGCCCATGGGATTAATTTTCTCTTCCTTGTAAAATTCCATCATGGCCTGATGCATACGCTGCCGATCACTCGCGTATTGTTCGCGAATCCGTTGCAATTTAGGTGTCACTACCCGCAATTTGGCCATCGAGCGATAGCCCGCGGCGGATAATGGGAAGAAAATCAGCTTGACCGTCAGGGTAAGGAGAATGATTGCGATACCCCAGTTATCCGTCCAGGAATGATAAAAAGAAAGTAGCCAGAATAGCGGTTTAGCCAGAACGGTCAGCCATCCGTAATCTACTGTCAACTCAAGCCCGGGAGCCAATTCAGCCAGTTTATTCTGTTCTTGCGGACCGGCATAAAAAGGCATGGAAATGTTTTTAACCTGGTCCGGCTCCAAAGCGCCAACAGGGGCAATAACACCGGCAGTATATTGGTTGGGAGCCAACCGTTTGGCAAAATATTCCCGGGGCGAACCGGGTTCAGGCAACCAAGCAGTCAGAAAATAATGCTCCAGCATGGCTATCCAACCATTATCCGCATTGGTTGGATATTCCGCTTTGTTCTTGTCCAAATCCGAGAATTTGATTTTCAGAAATTTTTCATCATCCGTATACATCGCGGCACCGGTATAAGAATGAACCAAGGCGCCAGCTCCGACAGGCTCATTAGGATCCCGCAGCATCTGGAAGTAAGAAAACGGAATGATCGTTGCTTCACTATGATTGGCGATCTCAAATTCAACATCAATGACATAGCTGCCACGATGAAAGGTATATATTTTTGCAACCTGTACACCATCCACCTCGGGTGCCACGAGCCGTACTACAACCTTTTCCTGACCGGGTTCCAGTTGATAGGAATACTTATTATCCTCTACGGTATATTTTGTTTTGTGATTGGGCAATCCGTCGCCAATCAGTCCGGATTGTGCGACTTGAAACCGCGCAGTCTTATCCAATAAAAGCTCGTAGGGTTTATTGATATCTTCCCGGGATGGATGCTCGATCAAACCCAGTTGCCGGATATCACCGCCCGCTGTATCAATCTCAGCAATAACCATGTCCGTTCTTACCTGAATCTTTTCCCCAATAGGGAACAGATTAGGTGTTACGGATGGACTGACGCCTTCGATCCCTAAAGCAGCGCTGGATTCAGCTGCTGAAGCAGCTAATTCATCCCCGGGAACCGGCAGAGGATCATGACGTTGATTGGAAGATTCTGTTGAAGTTGCGCCAGGCATTACTTGTGAGCTGGGAGGGTATAATTCTTTTTGCCAGGCATCCCACAAAAACAGTAATGAGGTGGAAAAAATGATGATGAGTAGAAGTTTTTTTGTTTCCATTATTTTTCAATCAAGTTGGTTTTCTCGATAAGGCTATCCATGTACTACTTGCTCCAGGAAATGCACTTAGCACACGACATATAATCAATCGTGGCCCAAATATCGGCCAGATATTTCCGTATGCTTCGCATACATATTGCGAATAAGTTGAGCTAAATCGGTATATAGTCGCCAGGATAGGAGTCTTGCAATGTCGATAAAATTTTTTTATGCTAATTATTAATCGTAACATCGCTTAATTCGAGCATTAATAATTGCATTTCGGTGACCAATCCTTTGGATTCACTTTTGATCATAGGGCGTCTTAATCGTATTAACCAATCCATTTCTTTTATTTTATCGCCGCCCCGTTTTCTCCGAAATGTTTCTCGTAAAATACGTTTAATCCGGTTACGCCGAGTGGCATGGCGTTCAAATTTTTTTGAAACAATCAACCCTAGACGCGCGTAACCCAGTCCATTCGGCTTTGTATAAATTTGAAGTAAATCCCCACTGAGCTGACACTTAAAATTAATTATTGCAGCAAATTCCGAGGCTTTATGTAATCTACAATTCTTTGGTAAAGATTGAATTTCAGCAAATCTAAAAATAAAAAATATAACCCAAAATTATTTAAACACTCAATCGAGTCCGGCCTTTTGCGCGACGAGCGCGGATTATCGCAGCACCGCTACGCGTTTTCATACGCACTAGAAATCCATGAGTACGTTTTCTTTTAGTTACTGAAGGCTGATAAGTACGTTTCATTTGACGCTCCTGTGAATATTTATTTTATCAATAGAACCGCGTATTACAACTTGTTATGGGGTTAAATGTCAATATTCTTTTCAAAGAAAATCAATCTTGTTTTTTTGAGAAGCAAGATTAACAGATAAGGAAATAGGTTAATAGTTTTAATTTGGCAACAATTTGATTCAAGCTATCGCTGAAACATTCCAGCAATTGGCTTGTGGTAATGCAGTGATAGAATAGATATTAAAATTTTTAACCAAGCCAGACAGAATTGAGCTTGAATACTCAAATTCCCCAAATAGCTTTGATACTTATTTCAGAGTATTAGAAGATGCTCATCCATACAAATCGTACCCTTCAAACATGAATCTGTTCTCCCCAAACAACCCGGTGCATAAGGCATTGACAGTCAGTGAGTTAAACAACAATACCAAACAGTTACTGGAGCACAATATTCCATTATTATGGATTAAAGGCGAAATATCCAATCTAAAGCGCTATCAATCAGGTCATTGGTACTTTTCTCTCAAGGATAATCAAGCACAAGTGCGTTGCGTGTTATTCAGTCACAAGAATCAATTTATTGATTGGCACCCCATAGATGGCATGCAAGTGGAAGTGCTTGCATTAGTCACTCTATATGAGCCGCGCGGTGATTTTCAGCTTAATGTGGAAACTATGCGGCGCGCAGGGCTAGGGGAGTTATTTGCAGCGTTTGAAACGCTTAAATCCAAGCTGCAACAAGCCGGATTATTCAATTCCGAGAAGAAAAAACCATTGCCTGTTTTTCCGCAACAAATCGGCATTATCACTTCCCTGGATACTGCAGCACTACAAGACATCTTATCGACACTACAACGTCGCATGCCCTCTTTGTCGGTCATTATTTACCCCACTTTGGTACAGGGAAAAACAGCCGCTAATAACATTGCAGAAGCCATTAAAACAGCGTGTCAACGAACGGAATGCGATGTATTGATACTCTGTCGCGGTGGTGGCAGCATTGAAGATTTATGGGCATTTAATGAAGAAACTGTAGCGCATGCTATTGACGCTTGCTCAATTCCTCTTATCAGCGGCATCGGACACGAAACAGATTTTACCATTGCGGATTTTGTTGCAGACATGCGTGCCCCCACACCCACAGCAGCTGCAGAGATGGCTAGCAAGGACCGGATAGAGCTGAGCCATCGATTGAATGTATTGCATCAGCGCATGTGCCGTACCACTTTGCATCGTATCGAACGCGCTATGCAGCAAGTGGACATTCTGTCGCACCGATTAATTTATCCTGGTGACAAAATCAGGCAACAAGTCATTCACCAACAGCATCTGCAAGATCGGCTCATCAAAACATGGGCATATCAGCTGGAGAAAAGACAATGGAAATTGCTCGATTTCAATCAACGGTTAATGACAGAACGTCCACAGGTTGTACGATTACAAGAACAACACGATGAATTGGTTTCACGTTTATGCTATGCCTATTCCCGTTATTCCGAAATATTGTTTTCCAGGCTAAAACACTTACAGATACAGTTATTACATCTAAACCCGCAATCGATACTGGACCGAGGTTATAGCATCGCTCATTCCAAGGACGGCACTATCATTCGTAGTAGCAAACAAATTCATTCCGGTGATAGAATTAAGGTAAAATTCGCGCAAGGAATGTGTAAAGCGGATGTCAGCGTGATCCGCGATTCCGACCCATAGTCGATAGTTTATTCCTCCATATTTAACAAGAACAATGAGATCCCGATGTCAAGAACTTTTCTAATTTTAGGCATATTGAATGCATTATTATGCATCGCATTAGGTGCCTTCGGTGCACATGGATTGAAAAGAATGTTATCAGCCGATATGCTTTCGGTATATCACACCGGCGTGCAATATCATTTTTATCACGCTTTTGGAATCATCGTCATCGGTCTGCTTTTGCTGCATTTCCCCAAGTCTCGTTTAATGCCAATATCCGGTTGGTTAATGATGATTGGCATTGTTTTGTTCAGTTTCAGTCTTTATGGGCTTAGCATAACTGACATGCGTGCACTCGGCATGATCACACCCTTTGGCGGTATTTCATTCCTCACAGCTTGGGCTTTACTTGCTTATGCAATCTGGAGAGAAAAATAACGGATGGAATCACATCGGCATGGTATTTGTGTACTATAAAAATAAGCTGGATTTCTCAAAAAAACCTTCATAATCGTGTATGAATTATGAAGGTTCTGGTATTGGAATCTCGGAATGTGATAATCCAAACTATTTGTTAATTTATATAAAACAATCCCCTGATCTATTTTGCCATTTTCCTATGAGCAGCAGCCATATCCTCATTTTGTTTTGCCGCTTTAGTATATTCTCTTAATAAAGCTTCATGGTGTGAATGGAATTCTTGCCCTGCCCGACCGTAGTATTCACTATGTTCTTCATACTCTTCCAGCATCTTTCTTTGTTCTTCTGCTTTTGCATTCATTTCCTTGGATTCCTTTTCGTAATGCTCAGCTAATTTGATATGATAAAGACTGGTTCCTACACTCGCTTTAGCTTTAGCTTCACCGACATTTGCTGATTCTCCAGCCAAGGATACACTTGAAACCAGAAAAGTAAGAATAATTAGAACCAAGAAATATAACCTTGCTTGCATGGTGAATCTCCTTGAATTGATGATTGAAAAAAATTCCACAACAACTACTGACATCCTACGAGATGAATATGTCTATACTTTATACCGATTATTGTTCCGAGACCTTGTTTTACACTGGTATTTTTCTTGTTTGCCCATCATAGCAAATTGTATGATTTCCACAAACGATTTATGGATAAACTATCCCATCAATTAGATTCCGGTAATAAAACACCAATGAGATTATTCTTTCTATTCATCTTACTAGTTTGTATCGGACTTCTGAGCTACGCCCAATATCTACAACATGTAAAAGGCTTATTACCTTGCCCGCTCTGTGTTGCACAACGTCTGGCGTATTGGTCATTGGCATTAACAGCATTTGTTGCGCTTCTTCATAACCCTAAATCCTTTGGACTTCACCTCTATAGTTTATTGATAGTTATATTTGCGTTCATGGGAACAATCATTGCCGCACGGCATGCCTGGTTGATTCGATATCCGGAATCGTTTGAATGCGGTATCAGTCCTGAAGAAGCCCTGCTGAACTCATTGCCCATTGCCAATTGGTGGCCCGAAATGTTTGAAGCTAATGGCGATTGTGCTAATGTCGATTGGACATTTTTATCGTTGACAATTCCTGATTGGTCATTATCTGTGTTTGTTGGCCTTGGAATTCTGGCGCTTTATCCTCTATTGACCAGAAGATAGTCAAATTTCGGATTATCCGCGTGGATGATGCGTGGCGTGAAGCTGTTTAAGACGTTCTCGTGCAATATGTGTGTAAATTTGGGTAGTTGATATATCCGCATGCCCCAATAGCAATTGCACAACACGAAGATCAGCACCATGATTTAACAAATGAGTGGCAAATGCATGGCGTAACGTGTGTGGCGATAACTGTTTGGCAATGCCCACCAATTGCGCATACCTTTTGATAAGATACCAAAAAGCTTGGCGTGTCATAGCGGCACCACGAGCTGTCACAAATATTGTATCCGTAACGATACCATTTAACAGCAGAGGCCGCGCCTCTTTAGTATAACGATTCAGCCATTGGAGTGATTCTTCCCCCAGCGGCGCAAGGCGCTCTTTTCTCCCCTTACCCATGACCCGCAATACACCCATATCCATGCTGACTTGTGAATACTTAAGGTTGATCAATTCCGATACCCTTAATCCACTGGCATACAAAGCTTCAAGCATGGCACGATCGCGCAAGCCAAGCGGCTGCGCCAGATCAGGCGCACTTAGCAACAGCTCAACTTCTTTTTCTGAGAGGCTTTCCGGCAAGTGGCGTTGCAGTTTAGGCGTTTCAATATTAAGACTTGGGTCAATTGCAATTTTTCCCTGACGCAGTAGAAATCGATAAAAACGCTTTAAACTGGATAATTCGCGGCTCGTGGTACTGGCTTTCATCTTAGCTGCAACTCTAGATGCAAGAAATTCCAGCAAATCAGAATTTGTCGCCTCGGTTAACATGCTATTACTCGGATTACGTCTCCTCAACCATTCACTAAAAAGTTGCAGATCATTGCGATAACTATCCAGCGTATTACGCGACAGGCCATCTTCGAGCCATAGAGCATCAGAAAATTCATCCAGCAGTCCGGCATTTAACTCAGGAACTCTCATGCTGCAACAACCAACGTTTAATCTCTAAAGGATTTCCTTCACTCGCATTCATAAAACCTCCTATTCCACCACTCTTGGAAATAACCCTGTGACACGGTATAACAATCGGAATGCGATTGGCACCGCACGCTCGACCTACCGCTCTGGGTGCTGAATGCAGTCGCGTTGCTATTTCTGCATAGCTACTTGTCATTCCACATGGAATAGCTTGAATAGCATGCCAAACACGCTGCTGATGCGTGGTACCATGAATATGTAGACTCAAGTCAAACGTAAAATTTGGTTCATTCAAGTAAGCAAATAATTGCCTGCACACTTCTTTTGCCAACACAGTTTGTGGTGCCAGAGTTGGTGTATCAACGGGCAAATAATCAATATTCGTAAGCCAATCCTCTTCAGTTTTAATACCTAAAACAGCAAATGGCGCCAGTAACTTCGCTTGGTAGGTTTTTACTGAATCGATTGCCTGATTATTCTTCGACCTCACCATTAGCTCGCTTGATTTTACTCGCAGAATTTATAACAGCACGTTTTACCTGTTCGAAAAATGGACATTCGATATAGCCAGAAGTTTCACATTGCAGCTTTCAATTTTCCGGCATCCCTAGAACTTATTAGGGGAGTCCACGCTCATAAAATATTTACGATACTTAAGACTTTAACAGTAACAATTCGTTGAGTCTTTTGACGAACGCAGCTGGATCTTCGAGCTGACCACCTTCAGCCAATAAAGCTTGATCAAACAATATCTGACTCCAGTCCTCAAAATTTTCCACTTCAGTATTTAATCGCTGCACCATTGGATGATGCGGGTTAATTTCCAGTATTGGTTTGGTATGTTGTATTTTTTGCCCCGCCGATTTCAATAATCTTTCCAAATTACCACCCATATCATAAGTGTCTGCCACAAGACAGGCGGGAGATTCAGTCAAGCGAAACGTAACACGCACATCTTTTACTTGCTCACTGAGTGCCTCTTTCATTTTTTCAGTCAATTCTTGAAAAGCATTGGTTTCTTTCTCGCGCTCTTCCTTTTCAGTCGCATCTTCCAAGTTTCCTAGATCCAACCCGCCCTTAGCTACTGATTGCAGGGGCTTTCCTTCGAATTCAGTTAGATTGCTTACAAGCCATTCATCAACACGATCAGACAGCAAGAATACTTCAATATCTTTTTTGCGAAAAACCTCAAGATGCGGACTGTTTTTAGCCGCCTTGAGACTATCAGCGGTCACATAATAAATTTTTTCTTGAGCTTCTTTCATACGCTGCAAATAGGTTTCCAAAGAAACTGTCGGTTCATCGGAATCACTGCTTGTTGTAACAAAACGTAATAGCTTGGCAATGCGTTCACGATTAGAAAAATCTTCCCCTACACCTTCTTTTAGAACCTGGCCAAATTCCCGATAGAATGTTTTGTATTTTTCTTTACCGTCATCATCTTCGTGTTTTGATAAATCTTCAATTAATCCCAGAATTTTCTTGACTACACCCGCCCTGATTGAATCAATATCTTTGGATTCCTGCAAAATTTCTCGTGACACATTTAGAGGTAAATTATTCGAATCAATCACACCTCGTACAAAACGCAAATAATTGGGCAATAGCTTTTCCGCATCATCCATGATGAAAACCCGTTGCACGTACAACTTAATCCCATGGCGGCGCTCGCGATCAAATAAATCAAAAGGCGCTCGAGCGGGAATATATAGTAACTGTGTATAATCTTGCTTACCTTCTACCCGTGCGTGCACATAAGCAAGCGGAGGCTCAAAATCATGCGCCACATGTTTATAGAATTCATTATACTGTTCTGTAGTAATTTCATTCTTTGAGCGCGCCCATAATGCATTCGCCTGATTAATGGTTTCATCTTCATCAAGAATTTTATTTTTGCTCTCTTCTTGCGACCATTCCTCCTTTTTCATCACAATTGGCAAGGTAATGTGATCTGAATATTTTCGGACAATATTACGAATCCTCATTCCATTCAGAAACTCATCCTCTTCCTTGCGTAAATGCAGAATTATTTCGGTTCCACGCGTGGATTTCTCGACAGTTTCCAACGTGTAATCGCCTTCACCACTAGACTCCCACCTCACGCCATGTTCAGCAGTCAATCCGGCGCGTCTGGTAATCAAGGTCACTTTGTCAGCAATAATGAAAACTGAATAAAATCCTACACCAAATTGACCAATCAAATGCGCATCTTTGACTTGATCGCCGGTTAATGAATTAAAAAATTCACGTGTACCTGATTTTGCAATAGTCCCTATATGATCAATAACTTCTTGGCGAGACATGCCGATACCATTATCGGATATGGAGATAGTTCGCTCATTAGTATCATAACTAACGCGAATTCTGAGATCCGAGTCCGATTCATAAAGTGCAGCATCAGTAAGAGCTTCAAAACGTAATTTGTCTGCTGCATCAGAGGCATTTGAAATCAGTTCACGCAAAAATATTTCCTTATTGCTGTATAAGGAATGAATCATTAATTTTAGTAGTTGCTTTGCTTCCGCTTGAAAACTTAATTGTTCTTTAGTTGTTGCATCCTGCATGCTTACCTCCTTAAAATGTTTTGCCTAGATATGGGATTTAAAACTGAAGAATTCAAGCTAATTGATCATAGATCGATTATAAAACTTATCAGATGTTATCTAAACAAACTTTCATAATCGATAATTCAAGGAGTATCGTTAAGATTCTCCAGTTCGGCAAGATAAGAAATTTACTTCGATCTTCTGTGAAATGCAGTTACGTCACAACAGAGGATTTCTCGAGAAAACACCCTGTCTATTGTTGACTACATAGAATTTTGGATTGCATAAAGACTTAATCCCATGAGTCCCTGTGGGAATATGCCTAATGCTAAAACTGCAAACCCATTAGCGCTTAATAAAATTCTAACATTGCTATTAGAGACAAGAGGCTCTATAGTTTCCGGGTCATCAAAATACATTAATTTGATAATACGCAAATAATAAAAAGCGCCGATCAATGAAAATAACACTGCCATCACAGCCAGCCAAATATAGCCGGCATTGACAACTGCCTGCAGCACAGCAAATTTTGCATAAAACCCAATCATTGGCGGAATACCTGCCAGTGATAACATCAATAATAGTGTAATGAATGCATACCAGGAATTCCTCTTGTTGAGTCCCTTAAAGTCATCAATGTTTTCAGCTTCAAATCCGTATCGACACAACAGCATAATCATGGCAAAAGTACCAAGAGTCATCAGTACATAAGCAATGATATAAAACAAAGCCGAGCTATAGCCATTCGCATCAGCGCTAATAAATCCAAGCAACAAAAAGCCCATATGCGAAATAGTCGAGTAAGCTAGCATGCGTTTGATATTCGTTTGCGCTATCGCAGCAATATTACCAACTGCCATTGATAAAACGGCCAAAATTACTAGCATCCCTTGCCAGTCATTAACCATTTCACCCATTCCTTCTATTAATAGCCGCATTACAAAACCAAATGCCGCTAATTTTGGTGCCGAGCCAATAAATAGTGTTACCGCAGTCGGTGAGCCTTGATAAACATCCGGCGCCCACATATGAAAGGGCGCTGCACTTAGCTTAAAAGCAATACCTGCTACAATAAAAACTAATCCAACAACGAGCACCTCTTTACTACTTGCTCCGCTTTGAATAACTTGCGCAAGCTGAGATACATGGAGCGTTCCTGTCGCTCCATAAACCATTGACATACCATACAACAAAAAACCTGAGGCCAACGCCCCCAATACAAAAAACTTCATAGCTGCTTCTGTCGCTACCAAGGAATCACGCCTTAGTGCAACTAATGCATAAAGTGATAATGAAAGCAATTCCAGGCCGATATATAGAGTCAGAAAATGACTGGCTGAAATCATAACCATCATGCCCAGAGTTGCAAATAGTATCAAACTAAAAAATTCTCCTTTTAGCATTCCTCGATCACTTATATAGGAATGTGAATATACGAGTACAGCTGATACCGTACCATAAACCATCAACTTAAGAATATCGGCCATGGAATCATCAACGAACATACCGTGAAAAGTGCGGGTTGATTCAGTGGAGAATGATATGAAAGTAAGTATCGTACAACCTAGCAGCGTAGTTTGTGTCAACAAATATGCAATATAACGCCTATCGCCAGCGGCAAGATCTGCGAGCATTACCACGCACACCATGATAAGCATAAAAATCTCGGATGAGGCTGGCGCAAAATCAGGTGGTATAAAATTCATTAACTCATTATCCTTATAACAGGAACGGTCACCGTTCTGAAATTTCTGTATTACAATTTACTAGTACTAACATGAGTTAGAAGTTGATCAACTGTTGCATGCATCACTTCAGTTAATGGGAATGGGTAAATACCAATCCACAAAACTGAAATCGCCAGAATTGCCAACAAACCGAACTCTCGCTTGGATATATCCTGCAAGCTTTCAACCGCAGGACTTGCCACCGCACCAAAAATGACGCGCTTATACATCCACAAAGTATAAGCAGCTCCAAATATCAATGTGGTTGCAGCAAGAAATGCGTACCAAAAATTTACTTTAATGGCACTCATGATCACCATGAATTCGCCTACGAAGCCGCTCGTCCCTGGTAAGCCCGCATTCGCCATCGCAAATAGCATGAAAAAGGCCGCAAAAACAGGCATTTTATTTATGACCCCGCCATAATCGGCAATCTGACGGGAGTGTAATCGATCGTAAAGCACGCCGACACAAAGAAACATCGCACCGGAAATGAAACCATGCGAAATCATTTGTACCATTCCACCTTCAATACCATAAGCGTTCAGCAAGAAAAAGCCTAATGTTACAAACCCCATATGTGCTACCGATGAATAGGCTATCAACTTCTTCATATCGGCTTGCATGAGTGCAATCAACCCGATGTAAACTACAGCAACTAGCGACAATACAATCATCATTTCTGCTAAGTAGTGACTTGCGTCCGGTGCAATTGGCAATGAAAAACGCAAAAAACCATACCCTCCCAGTTTAAGCAGGATTGCTGCCAGAACAACTGAGCCACCCGTTGGTGCTTCAACGTGCGCATCTGGCAACCAAGTATGTACTGGCCACATAGGGACTTTAACCGCAAATGCCAGAAGAAATGCAATAAATATTAAAATCTGTGGTGTCATGGGTATTGCTAGCTTGTGATAATCCTCTATAGAGAAACTCCCTTCTGATGCATGATACAAATAAATAAATACAATTAACATCAACAAAGAACCAAGCAGCGTATAAAGAAAAAATTTGATTGCTGCATAAACGCGATTAGGGCCGCCCCAAATACCAATGATTAAGAACATCGGTATTAACGATGCTTCCCAGAACACATAAAATAAAACCGCGTCCAGTGAAGAAAAAACACCATTGACAATGCCAGACATCACCAAGAATGCCCCCATGTATTGAGATACACGTTCTTTAATGACCTCCCATCCTGCAACAACGACCAAAGGAGTAATAAAACAATTCAACAAGATTAATGGCATAGAAATACCATCTACGCCGATATGATAGTTAACGTTAAAACGTTCAAACCAAATATGATCTTCCAGAAACTGCATAGCTCCCGTTGTAGAATCAAAATTGGTATACAGTGGAATCGCTACTAAAAATCCCAAAATCGAACCAATTAAAGCAATCCAACGAGCAAGTCGTGCATTGTGATCGCCTCCAGTTGCAAAAACGGCTACACCAAACAGAATGGGTAGCCAAATAATTAAACTTAATAGTGGGAATTCAAACGACATACATATTCCGTTTTATTTGTTAGTAGTACTTATATACTTTTAGGTATTTTATTTATTGATATCTACAAACAACAGCATATTCCATTACTTATTTACGCAAACTAGTACAGCCATAACGTCAATAGAAAAAATATGCCAACAATCATTGTAAATGCATAATGATAGATATAACCTGTTTGATAGCGACTAACGATTGCTGAAGTTAGTGCAACCACTCGTGCTGCACCATTGACAAAGAACCCATCAATAATTTTGATATCACCATACTTCCACAGTACCGTACCTAAAGCACGTGTTCCTCCAGAAAAAAGCCATGAATATAGTTCGTCAATATAGTATTTGCGATCAAGCAAGTTATACACCGTACCAAAGCTCGCTTTTATTTTTTCTGGAATATCAATTCTTACACAATACAAATACCAAGCAGTAAAAATACCTGCCATAGAAAGCCAAAATGGTGCGGTATACAACGCATGCATTATCATTCCACCTATCCCAGAAAATTCTGCACCTAGTTTCTCGATCGCATCATGGTGTGGTAATACATGTATCGCACTACTGAAATAGTCACCAAAAACCATTGGACCAATAAACCATCCGGCCGCTATAGTCGGTATAGCCAATATCACCAGTGGAGCAGTCACTACCCACGGCGACTCATGCAAATGTTCCCTAGTATGCTGATCCATCCGGGGTTTCCCATGAAACGTCATGAAGATTAACCGGAAAGTATAAAGAGCTGTCACAAATACCGTTGTCACAACACAGAAATAGGCAAAACTGCCACCCGGAATATCAGCAAAGTAAACCGCCTCGATAATTGCATCTTTAGAGAAAAAACCAGAAAACCCGGGAACACCCGCACTGGCTAATGCAGCAATAAACATTGTCCAATAGGTAATTGGCATATAACTTTTAAGTCCGCCCATTTTCCGCATATTTTGCTCATGATGCATGGCGATAATGACAGAACCCGCACCTAAGAATAAAACGGCTTTAAAAAATGCATGCGTCATCAGATGGAAAATTGCTGCGGAATAAGCGGATGCGCCCAGTGCCACAGTCATATAACCTAATTGAGATAGTGTGGAATAGGCAACAACTCGCTTAATATCATTCTGAACCACGGCAACAAGTGCCATAAACAATGTAGTAATCCCACCAATTACTAAAATAACTGACAAGGCTGTATCGGATAACTCAAAAAGCGGTGACATACGTGCCACCATGAATATGCCCGCAGTTACCATTGTTGCTGCATGAATCAATGCTGATATGGGTGTTGGTCCTTCCATTGAATCAGGCAACCATACATGTAAAGGAAATTGCGCTGATTTTCCCATTGCACCTATAAACAACAATATACAAATAACCGTGATCACAAGCCAGGATATACCAGATATTAATTCGATATTTTCATCGACGATATCCGGCGCCTGTGCAAACACAGACGCATAATCAAGCGTACCAAAATAAGCCAATATCATGCCGATACCTAGGAGGAAACCAAAATCTCCGACACGATTTACTAAAAATGCCTTCATATTGGCATAGATTGCAGTAGGGCGCGTATACCAAAAACCGATTAACAAGTACGAGACCAGTCCAACAGCCTCCCAACCGAAAAATAATTGCAAGAAGTTATTTGACATCACCAACATCATCATCGAGAAGGTGAACAGCGAGATATAACTGAAGAAACGCTGATAACCCGGATCACCATGCATATAGCCAATAGTATAAATATGCACCATTAGTGACACTAAGCTAACAACAACCATCATGGTTGCCGATAACTGATCGATTAGAAAACCGATCTCGAATCGCGTATCGCCTGTTATTAACCAGGTATAGACACTGCCGTTATAGCTATTACCTTCTAGAACATCCCAAAAAATAACAATAGACGCCATCAAGGAAGCGAATACTAATGCAATGGTGACACGATGACTCCAAACAGGCCCAATAAGACGTCCCAATAATCCCGCGATAAGCGATCCAAAGAGCGGAGCCAACGGAACCAATAAATAAAGTTTCTGCATCTTGATTAATAATTCTTATAATTATAAATACTTAAAATATTCCTTAACTAACCTTTAAGCTTATCTAAATCATCAACATTAATTGTATGCATATTGCGAAATAGTACTACGAGGATTGCCAAACCAATAGCCGATTCAGCAGCTGCCACTGTCAAAATGAAAAATACAAAAATTTGTCCTGATATATCCTGCAAGTAGTGCGAAAAAGCAACAAAGTTCATATTCACCGCCAGCAGCATTAATTCGATCGACATTAGTATAATAATGACATTTTTTCGATTCAGAAAAATACCGACTAATCCAATCGCAAACAATATCGCACCGAGTACAAGGTAATGAGACAATGAAATCAAAGGCCACCTCTTTTATATTTTATATAGTCATCAAGCAGAAATAAGTATGTACAAGCTCGCTCATTCCTTTTTTTCTGCCGACATGGTCACTATACGAATTCTATCTTCTTTTTTTACTTTGACTTGTTTAAACGGATTTGTAGACTTCTTATCTTCACGATGACGCAGTGTTAGCGCTATCGCCGCAATCATCGCAACCAGCAAAAGTACAGCCGCCAATTCAAACGCATACACATATTCGGTATAAATCAATCGCCCCAATTCCTTGGTATTACTGTAGTCTGCACCTTTTGGTTCAGGTATAGGCATTTCTTCGTACCCAAAATATTTACCCATCAGCACCATTGATATTTCTACCACTATAACCAATGCAATCATCGCACCAAACGGAAACCATTTCCAGAATCCTTCGCGTAACCGGTCCAGATTAATATCCAGCATCATTACTACAAATAAGAATAAAACCATGACAGCACCGACATAAACCAATACTAGAGTAATCGCAAGAAATTCTGCTTCTAACAGCAGCCATAAACCAGCACATGTAACAAATGACAATACCAGCAATAAGGCTGAATTTACTGGATTACGCACTGTAATCACACCGAGTGCCGATACAATTAGTATTGCTGAAAAAGAATAAAATAAAATATCTTGAAAAATCATTAGTATTTACCGGAAAGATTTAACGATAGGGTGCATCGACTTCTCTGTCTCTGGCAATCTGTTCTTCATATCGATCTCCTACCGCCAATAGCATTTCTTTGGTATATATAAAATCCTCTCTTTTTTCACAGTGATATTCCAATATGCGTGTTTCAACAATTGAATCAACCGGACAGGATTCCTCACAGAAACCACAAAAGATACATTTGCTTAAATCAATATCATATCGTGTAGTTCGCCGCGTACCATCCGCACGTTGTTCCGATTCTATGGTTATCGCCATCGCAGGACAGACAGCTTCACATAATTTGCAGGCAATACAGCGTTCTTCTCCATTTGGATAACGGCGTAATGCATGCAAGCCGCGAAAGCGCGGTGATTGAGGTGTTTTTTCTTCTGGATAATGTACAGTTATCTTTGGTTTAAAAAGGTATTTTCCAGTTACTGCCATACCTTTTAACAATTCAAATAATAAAAAAGTACTAAAAAATTTTTTGATACGATCCATTATATTCTCTCAATTTTAAAACCAGATGTTTAACGGAAACGCATTTCGTATTGATTCAGGCAATTGTATTATGGCACCTAATAAAACAATCCATACTAGTGTTATAGGAATAAATATTTTCCAGCCTAATCTCATAATCTGATCATACCGATACCGCGGAAAGGTCGCACGAAACCAAAGAAAAAAGAACAAAATAAATGCAATCTTTAATAGTAGCCAAATAAAACCAGGCACTAGTGTAAATGGTGCAATATCAATCGGCGGCAACCATCCACCCAAAAACATAATAGATGTTAATGCTGCTACCAATATCATATTGGAATATTCGGCAAGAAAAAATACGGTAAAAGCCATACCTGAATAATCAACATGAAAACCTGCAACAATTTCTGATTCGCCTTCAGCGACGTCAAATGGTGCACGATTTGTTTCAGCCACGCCTGAAATTAAATAAACCAGAAACATCGGAAACAATGGAATCAAATACCAATTTAACAGACTGCTACCTTGCTGGCCATTCACAATATCACCCAAATTCAAACTTTGTGACATCATTAAAACACATACTAAAGCAAACCCCATTGCCAGCTCATACGAAACTACTTGAGCAGCTGAGCGCATGGCACCTATAAAAGCATATTTCGAATTAGATGCCCAACCCGCGATAATGATCCCGTATATACCCATAGATGTCATTGCCAGAATATAAAGCAATCCGGCGTTGATATCCGCGAGTACAAGTTCAGGTGAAAAAGGGATCACCGCCCAAGCAGCCAACGCCGGCATGATGGTTAGCACAGGTGCCAGAATAAAAAGAAATTTATTTGCACTTGTCGGAATTATTATTTCCTTCATGATTGCCTTTACTGCATCAGCAATCGGCTGTCCCCAACCGCGTAACCAAGGTATACCAAAAAAAGTTACTCTATTCGGACCTACACGAATTTGCATATAAGCAATTATCTTACGTTCTGCAAAAGTAAGGTACGCCACACCCAATAACAATGGAATAACAATGGCAAAAATAAATGTCATGTTTGACGCTAAAGAGAACATCATGCTTCCCCATTCTGCACCCAACACATCTACAAACTGTTGTTGAATATTCTCCATTAATAAACTCCAACCATTGACATCACAGTTTCTCTATTTTTACTTCACCAAACAAAGCGCCTAGTGCGACTGTTTTAGGATGTGCACATGCGATACGAACACAATTAGACGGCAATTTTTCATCTAATCCAGCTTCAAGCTGCACAAGCCCTTCTCCTTGCTTAATTTTTATTTTATCACCTACGACAATACCTAATTTTTCCAACATTCCACCCGTCATCCAGACCTTGGGCGATTCAGCATCGTGTGTAACCTGTAGAGATTCAGCCCTACGAACAATCGGGTCTGCTTGATAAATCGGCACTTCCCCAATACGCTCGATACCTTCTTTCTCAACTATCGAAATGGCTACCTCAAAGGTTTCTAAACTATTATTCAAATACCGGCTAATCTCGAACCCATTAGGAAAAATCTCCGCACGTATTTGCTCTGTTGTTTCATATTCGAATTTTTCCAGCTCTAGCAAATTAGCTAATACACGCAATACCTTCCATGCAGGTCTAGCTTCACCTAATGGCGAAACTACTCCATTAAAACTCTGCACCCTGCCTTCTGTATTAACATAGGTTCCTGATGTTTCAGTAAATGGCGTAACTGGCAGTAATACATCTGCATAATCTTTAGCATTTCCTTGGTAAGCACTCAATGACACCACGAACTTACTTGTTTTAATTGTTTCTACTGCTTGTTGCGAATTATAAGAATCATATTCCGGTTCTGTATTCATTAATATAAAAGCACTGCATCTTTCGGCTATTCGCTCATTGTCGAATCCAAACATTTGAGCAGCATTCAATCCAGATTCTATATGATCCGATCTTTCAAAAACTGAGAATGCTGTAGTTGTGGAGTTAATTTCCGGTATGGCACCGGCAAGATAAGCACCTACACTATTGGCAGCCTCACCCAATACGCCATAACTTGCACCACTTATTTTAGCAATCAATCCGGCAAGCCAATTTAACTTCGCATAATCAGGGTGGTGTTGCGCGATATTACCCAAATAAATTGCAGCCGGTGTGCTTTCAATCAAGCTAGATGCAATAGCAGTATCAGTTGTGCTCGGAACATCTAACGAATTAAGGATTCGTTTCAACTCATCCGTTTGCTCTATTCCTTTTATTTCAACCACAGCTTTTGTAATCTCAGCCAAAGTTCTGACCATTAAGCTCGGAGCAACGATTATTTTGTTTGCAACATCAACTAACAGATCATCATCTACTGGATTTACAATATTCATTTTCATGCCATTCTTAACAGCCTGTCGCAAGCGCTGCGCTATAAGGGGATGATCTTTACGCAGCGTACTGCCGATAATTAAAACTGACTTTAGTTGCGAAATATCTGCAATGCTAGTACCCAACCATGGAATACCCTGCATTTTCTTGTCTGCACTAAAGTCGGATTGACGTAGGCGATGATCAATATTGTTACTCCCCAAGCTTCGCAATAATTTTTGCAACAAATAAAGCTCTTCCATAGTGCTATGCGCAGATCCTAATGCAGCAATTTTATTTGCACCATATTGATGTTTTATTGCCTCAAGAGTCTTGGCTGTAAATTCCAGTGCTTCTTGCCAATCACACTGAAACCATTCACCATCACGTTTGATCATGGGGTGTATTAATCTGTCTTCAGAATTCAACCCTTCATAAGAAAATCGATCTTTATCAGATAACCAACATTCATTAATTTCCTCATTGTCTCGAGGAAGCACCCGCATCACACGATTTTGTTTAACTTGAACAACAAGATTCGACCCTAAGCCACAATGCGGACTAATTGATTTTCTGCGAGATAACTCCCATGTACGAGCCGAATAACGAAATGGTTTACTGACCAATGCGCCAACAGGGCAAAGATCAATCACGTTGCCCGACAATTCAGAATCGACTGTTTTACCGACAAACGCAAGTATTTCCGAATGCTCGCCACGTCCAGCCATACCAAGCTCCATAATCCCGGCGATTTCCTGACCAAACCGAACACAGCGCGTGCAGTGTATACATCGCGTCATATCTGTTGATATCAATGGTCCCAAATTCTTGTTAACAACCACTCGCTTCGCCTCGGAGTACCTTGATCCGCTCGAACCATACCCCACAGCCAAATCTTGTAGTTGGCACTCACCGCCTTGGTCACAAATAGGACAATCTAGTGGATGATTAATTAGCAAGAACTCCATTACACCTTTTTGCGCAGTCACGGCTTGCTGAGAATGCGTATATACCTTCATTCCATCCATTACTGGTGTTGCACAAGCGGGCAACGGCTTTGGTGCTTTTTCTACTTGCACCAAACACATACGACAATTAGCTGCAATAGATAATTTTTTGTGATAGCAGAAATGTGGAATGTATATACCAACTTGCTTTGCACCATCCATAATGGTGCTCCCTTTGGGTACAGATACTTGCTTACCGTCGATTTCTATATTGACCATCGGTTAAAATTCTTGTGTTAATCACGAATAATTAAATTGACGCGCTCTGAATTATTAAATTACTAATAATTAGATCATGCATTTTTTATGTTCTATATGGTAAGCAAACTCGTCACGAAAATGTTGAAGCATCGCCCGGACAGGCATGGCTGCAGCATCGCCCAAGGCGCAAATAGTCCGTCCCTGTATGTTGTCAGCAATATTATCTAGAAGATCAAGATCTTCAGATCGACCCTTACCATGCTCAATGCGATTGACAATACGATAAAGCCAACCAGTCCCCTCTCGGCAAGGCGTGCATTGTCCGCAAGATTCTTCATAGTAAAAATAGGACAGGCGTTCCAGTGCTCTTACCATACAAGTCGTCTCATCCATGATGATAACAGCACCTGAACCAAGCATTGATCCTGCTTTAGCGATGGAATCGTAATCCATATCTGTTTGCATCATGATATCGCCAGGCAATACCGGCATTGATGATCCGCCGGGTATACATCCTTTCAATTTTCTTCCGCCGCGCATGCCACCAGCCAATTCCAATAATTTTGCAAAGGATGTACCGAGTGGTATTTCATAATTTCCTGGCTTATTGACATGGCCCGATACTGAAAATATTTTTGTACCACCATTATTGGGTTTGCCAAGCTGAAGATACTTCTCCCCACTGTTACGAATTATCCAAGGAACTGAAGCAAATGTCTCAGTATTATTAATAGTAGTCGGCTTTCCATAAAGACCGTAATTAGCAGGAAAAGGCGGCTTAAAGCGCGGTTGACCTTTCTTGCCCTCTATTGACTCTAATAATGCCGTCTCTTCTCCGCAGATATAGGCGCCATATCCATGATGATTATACAGTTGAAAGCTAAATGCTGAACCTAGAATATTATTTCCGAGATAACCAGCTGCTCGAGCTTCTTCCACGGCCTCTTCCATCCGTTCGTATGTTTCCCATATCTCTCCATGGATGTAGTTATAACCCGCTTTTACGCCCATCGCATACGCTGCTATTACCATACCCTCGATCAGTATATGAGGGTTATATCGTAAAATATCACGATCCTTAAAAGTTCCCGGTTCTCCTTCATCTGAATTGCAGACTATATACTTATCGCCTTCATAGCCTTTAGGCATGAAGCTCCATTTCAATCCTGTAGGGAACCCTGCTCCACCACGACCACGCAGTGCTGACTTCTTAACTTCCTCAATAACTTCTTCAGGAGTTATTTTTTTTATTAATATTTTCTTTAGAGCCGCATATCCTTCGCGTTTCTCATAGCTTCTAAGCCGCCAATTCTGAGAATCAGATGGATCAACCCCATTCATTAAAGTCTGTGGATACTGATTCATTCGCCCAGTTCCTCCAGCAATCTATCGATCATTTCTTCAGACATAAAACTACACATACGTTTATTATTCACCAACAAGACCGGCGCATCTCCACAGGCTCCAAAACACTCTCCCTCTTTTAGGGTAAATTTCCCATCTGGTGTTGTTTGATTGAATTCAATGCCTAATTTTTGTTTTATATATTTTGCACTGTCATTACTACCCGATAAAGCACAAGGTAAATTTGTACATATCGTTATTTTGTACTTACCTGCTGGCTCCAGATTGTACATATTATAAAAAGTGGCTACCTCATAAACCGCGATTGGCGGCATACCCAAATATTCAGCGACAAAATTCATTGTCTCATTGGCTAACCAGCCTTTTTCTTCTTGCGCGATTGCGAGTGCTGACATAACAGCTGATTGTTTCCGGTCGACCGGATATTTAGCGATCTCACGATCTATTCTTTTAAGAGATTCAGCACTTAACATTGTTATCTATCTATCTCACCAAATACTATATCTTGCGTACCAATAATTGCGACTACATCTGAAATCATGTGCCCTCTGGACATTTCATCTAAGGCAGCCAAATGCGCAAAACCGGGCGCGCGTATTTTCAGTCGATATGGTTTATTGGCGCCATTAGATACCAGATATATACCGAATTCACCTTTGGGATGCTCAACCGCAACATAAGCCTCACCCGGAGGCACATGAAAACCCTCTGTAAACAACTTAAAATGATGAATCATTTCTTCCATATTTTGCTTCATCTCGACTCGAGATGGCGGTGCAACTTTATGATTATCAGTAATAATCGGACCTGGGTTCTTACGCAACCAATCGACACATTGCTTAATAATGCGATTTGATTGACGAAACTCTTCCATACGTATCAAATATCGATCATAACAATCGCCATTTACGCCAATAGGTATGTCGAAATCAAGACGATCGTAAACCTCATAAGGTTGTTTCTTCCTTAAATCCCATTCCACACCAGATCCGCGCAACATTGGACCAGTAAATCCTAATGCTTTAGCACGCTCAGGAGAGACAACACCAATATCAACCAAACGCTGCTTCCAGATCCTATTATCCGTCAACAAAGTCTCATATTCATCGACATAAATTGGAAAGCGATTGGTAAAATCCTCAATAAAATCTAATAAAGAACCTTCTCTATTTTCATTCCGTACACGAGTCTGTTTTTCGCTATGTATTTTTGAAGACTGGTACTTAGGCATGGAATCTGGCAAATCGCGGTACACCCCGCCAGGACGATAATAAGCAGCATGCATTCGAGCACCTGATACTGCCTCATAGCAATCCATCAAATCTTCTCTTTCGCGAAAAGCATACAAAAACATCGTCATAGCACCAACATCAAGCGCATGTGCACCAATCCAAAGCAAATGGTTTAGAATACGAGTAATTTCATCAAACATTACGCGGATATATTGCGCTCTAATGGGCACTTCAATTTGCAACAACTTCTCTATGGCCATCACATAAGCATGCTCGTTGACCATCATGGAAACATAGTCTAACCGATCCATATAAGGGACTGATTGGATATATGTTTTATTTTCTGCCAATTTCTCAGTCGCACGATGCAACAAACCAATATGCGGATCTGCACGCCGAACAACTTCTCCGTCTAATTCCAGAACCAACCGAAGCACACCGTGAGCTGCCGGGTGCTGCGGTCCGAAATTCAAAGTGTAATTACGTATTTCAGCCATAAGTTACTTTTTGCTTGAAAACTCTTTAAAAAACACAATTCAAGGTGAGATCCTCAGGACTCACTATCCCCATAGTATTCCTCACGTATCACGAGCGGTGTTATCTCTCGCGGCTCAATACTAACAGGTTGATAAATAACACGTCTCTGTTGTTCATCATATCGCATCTCAACATGCCCAGTTATCGGAAAATCCTTACGAAAAGGATTCCCGATAAACCCATAATCAGTCAATATACGACGCAAATCCGGGTGATCGGCAAAGACAATACCATAGAGATCAAATGCCTCACGCTCAAACCAATTAGCAGCAGGCCATACTTCTGTAACTGAGTGTACGACAGGAAATTCATTATTCTCTGCTAAAACTCGGACGCGCAGCCTTTGATTTCGCTCGATCGATAGCAAATGATAAATTACTGCAAAACGTCTATCTTTCAAGTCATATTTAACTGACAGATCATCACCATAAGTTAAAAAATCAATCCCGCACAAATCGATCAAAGTATCAAACATAAGTGCCGTGTCATCACGCAATACTTTACTGACTCCCAGAATATCCTCGGCATTTACTACGATGGTTAATTCACCTCGCTGCATTTGCAGATTAATTAATTTATTCTGCAGCAATCTCCGCAATATTGCAGCAAGAGTTTCTTGTTGAATAGTAGACATACTAATTAAAATTTAGCGCGCGATTGTGTTAGTACGGTTAATCTTATTCTGTAGCTGAATGATGCCATACAACAAAGCTTCCGCGGTCGGTGGGCAACCAGGCACATAAATATCAACCGGCACTATACGATCACACCCACGAACTACCGAGTAAGAATAATGGTAATACCCGCCCCCGTTCGCGCATGATCCCATAGATATTACCCATCGGGGCTCAGCCATTTGATCATAGACCTTAC
The DNA here is from genome assembly GCF_001455205.1 of Nitrosomonas ureae. NCBI lineage: Bacteria > Pseudomonadati > Pseudomonadota > Betaproteobacteria > Nitrosomonadales > Nitrosomonadaceae > Nitrosomonas > Nitrosomonas ureae. The sequence goes on along the minus strand of NZ_CP013341.1, from coordinate 1,462,419 downwards.
GTAAAGCAGGTGCCATTTTGTTACATAACGTTCCGGCAACAATCATAACATCCGATTGACGTGGGCTTGGACGAAATACTATTCCAAAACGATCAAGATCATAACGAGAAGCTCCTGTTTCCATCATTTCGACCGCACAACATGCCAACCCAAAGGTCATTGGCCACATAGAGCCGGTTCGCCCCCAATTAATAATCGAATCCAGACTAGTAGTAATAAAACCCTTTTCAAGCGTTCCTTCTATACCCATAACATTAATCCCACTCTAACGCACCTTTCATCCATTCGTAAATAAATCCCACCACCAAGATGCTTAGAAAAATCATCATTGCTAGAAATCCAAACAATCCAATTTCATCTAGTACAATCGCCCATGGAAAAAGAAACGCAATTTCTAGATCAAATAAGATAAACAATATTGCTACCAAATAGTAGCGCACATCAAACTTCATCCGCGCATCTTCAAAAGCCTCAAATCCGCACTCATAAGGTGAAAGCTTTTCACTATCTGGATTGTTCGGCGCAAGTAGCCATCCACAAAGCATGGGTACAACTCCTACCAGAAAACCAACAATAAGAAATAATAGTATCGGAAAATAGTTCTCAAGCATCTTAAATTTATACGTTATAGTTTAAAGGAGAATCAACTACTGCACATGGTGCCGACGGCGAGACTCGAACTCGCACAGCTTTCGCCACCGCCCCCTCAAGACGGCGTGTCTACCAATTCCACCACGTCGGCGGCAAAACCATGCTTTATCTTATCACTAAGCTTCTATACTAATTCTATTGTCGAAGTGTTACTCAGGTATTTTGTTAACTATTGAGCTGCCATCATCTTCAAACATATTGTCATCAAGTCCAGAAGTCGATGATTCATTCACTTCTGTCCCTGCAGCACTCCCAGTCTCGTCCAAACCATCCATGATACTACCCATTACACTTCCCCCCGAAGTTTGATTCATCGAGAAATAGGTTAAGCTCAAGCTCGTGACAAAAAACATTGCTGCAACAAAGCTTGTAGCACGACTTAAGAAAGTAGCTGAACCACTCGCTCCAAACAAACTACCTGCTGAACCACTACCAAATGCAGCCCCCATATCTGCGCCTTTACCATGCTGCAATAATACCAAAACTATTAATACGATCGCTAGCGAAACATGCGCAGCCCAAACCAAGATTTCCAACGTTATACTCCAAAAAATTTAATGACGTAATGCGCGACAAATTGTTATAAAATCATTTGCAATAAGCGAAGCGCCACCTATTAAACCACCATCAATATCTGGCATAGCAAATAGCTCAGATGCATTACTGCCTTTAACGCTCCCGCCGTAGAGAATAATCACTTGATTTGCCACATTCGAATTCTGCTTAGCTAAGCCTTCCCTAATAAATGTATGTACATCTTGCGCTTGTTCTGGCGATGCAGTTATACCTGTTCCAATGGCCCAGACCGGCTCATAAGCAATAACGGCCTTGTTTAGTGACTCGATTCCTGCCAAATTAATGACCGACTTTAATTGTTGCTCAATGACTTGCTCAGTATTGTAAGCTTCACGTTGCTCCAATGTCTCTCCAACGCATAAAATTGGAATTATTCCGGCGTTTTGAGCTGCCACAAATTTTTCTGCAACCACATTATTGTTTTCACCAAATAGCATTCTTCTTTCCGAATGCCCTACAATAACATATTGACACCGAAAATCACTCAACATTGATGCTGAAACTTCTCCTGTGTACGCACCCTTTTCATATTGACTCACGTTCTGAGCGCCCCAAGCTATACTCGAACTCTGCAATTGGTTTTGTACAGACGGCAGATAGAGGTAAGGCACACAAACGGCGATAAGATCTTCGTGCAATCCGTCTAAACTAGAGATTACCGCATCAAGTAGCTGTTTATTCTCTAACAAATTACCGTGCATCTTCCAGTTACCAACAACCATCTTTTTACGCATTTTGCTTCTGGCTCCGACTTTCCGAAATGGGCGATGCTACCCTTGATTCTTTATCAAGTCAATTACACAGCATCGGCGCCACTCATATAATTATTCCATGCATTATGTAGATTTTTATCCGATGCGTGACAAAATAAACTACTGTTGCAGGTACAACCTAGATAGAAAAATCATCTCCGAAGAAGAGATTAAACCTGCAAGAAACTAAAAAACTCGATTGCTTATTTAAACAATTGCTATTCATTAACCAAAACGACCAGTAATATAATCTTCGGTTTGCTTATTTTTAGGTTTAATAAATATTGTATCTGTTACATTAAACTCAATTAACTCGCCTAAATACATATAAGCAGTGTAATCCGACACTCTCGCTGCTTGCTGCATATTGTGAGTAACAATGAGTATAGTAACTTTAGTCTTTAAGTCGGTAATTAATTCTTCAATACTAGCCGTCGCTATTGGATCAAGTGCAGAGGTTGGTTCGTCAAATAGCAAGATCTCCGGATCTGTTGCTAAAGCACGAGCAATACAAAGTCTCTGCTGCTGCCCTCCTGAGAGGTTAAAAGCTAGATCGTGTAAACGATCTTTGACTTCATCCCATAACGCCGAATTGCGTAAAGCTATCTCTATTTTTTCATCTAGAATTGCTCGCTGTTTAATCCCTCTTACACGCAATCCATAAGCTACATTCTCATAAATTGATTTAGGAAATGGATTTGGCTTTTGGAACACCATACTTATCCTCATCCGTACTTCAATCGGATCAACATTCGAGGCTAAAATATTTACATCATCAGGGTACAAAATTATTTCGCCGTCATAACGATTACCTGGATACAAATCATGCATACGATTAAAGCATCTCAAGAATGTCGACTTACCACATCCAGATGGACCAATCAGTGCTGTAATTTTTTTATCGTGCAACACCATATCAATATTCTTAAGCGCATTAAATTCTCCATAGTAAAAGCTGAGGTTCCTTACTTCAGATTTATATTGAGCAGACTCTGCAATTTCTTTCGATATATGCATCATTTTACCATTTAATGTTTTTCCGCATTCTGTAGCGTAAATAAATTGCCAACCCATTCATGGCAAGAGTCATAATGACTAAAACCAAGCCTGCTGCAGCCGCATTCAACTGAAAAGCTTCCTCTGGTCGTGACACCCAGTTAAACATTTGTATTGGCATCACTGTAAAAGGAGCCGTGAGCCACTCAAAAGATATAAATGGAAATTCATTTTTTACTGGAGATGGGGGTAAAAAAGCAATAAACGTCAATGCTCCAATCGTAATAATTGGAGCAGTTTCACCAATTGCTCGGGCCAAACCAATAATAATTCCTGTTAGAATTCCTGCAGCTGAGTATGGCAATAAATGATCCGAAACTGTTTGCCACTTGGTTGCGCCCAATGCATAGGCTCCTTCTCGTATGGTAATGGGAATTGATCGTATCGCCTCGCGTGTAGCCACAATAACAACCGGCAGAATCAATAACGCTAAAGCTAATCCAGCTGCCAAGATACTCTGCCCAAAGCCTAATTGATACACAAACAATCCCAATGCAAGCAAACCATATATAATTGAAGGAACACCCGCCAAGTTGGTGACATTTATCTCAATGATCTCGGTCAACAAATTCCGGGGGGCGTATTCTTCCAAATATATGCCTGACCCTATTCCCAATGGCACCGCTGCTACTGCCGTTACGAGCATAACCAAAGTAGTACCAACCCAAGCAGATAAGATGCCGGCAGACTCTGGGCGACGTGATGGAAATGATGTAAAAAACTCCCAAGATAAGCGTGGCAAACCATCGATCAACATATGTGCAAATAAGGCCACAAAAGTCATTATCGCGATCATTAACGCAATAATGCCAGTGATCATAAAAATCAAGTCCCATCTTTTATGCAGGCTGATGATTCTTCTAATTTCTTCGAGGCTTTTCCCGCTTCTCATTGTATGCTTCCACTAGCAAACATCTTAAGAAATTATCTATCGCAACAAAACGCTAATAATCAAAATTGTCTCCAATTCATCAATAAATCTCGCGATATCGTTTCCGCAACAAATGTCCAATGATATTAAATACGAGTGTTATTAACAGTAAAGTCAAGCCAGCAGCGAATATAGTCTGGTAACCGATACTTCCATGCGGCAAATCTCCTAAACTTACTTGAACAATATAAGCTGTAATTGTTGCCGCAGGTTCCATTGGATTCCATGTCAAATTCGGCTGCATTCCAGCGGCAATTGCCACTACCATTGTTTCACCAACAGCACGCGATATGCCTAAAATATATGCAGCGGCTATACCAGAAAACGCTGCCGGCATAACTACGCGAATAGATGTCTGAAAACGTGTAGCGCCCATAGCGTAAGAACCTTCACGCAGATTCATTGGAACCGCGCGCATAGCATCTTCAGTCATTGAACTTACATATGGAATGATCATTATTCCCATTACCAATCCAGCGGATAGTAAATTAAAACCTGGCAATTCCGGGAAAATAATTTGCAACAATGGGGTTACAAATAATAGTGCAAAATATCCGTAGACAACTGTCGGCACACCACCCAATAATTCGAGGGAAGGTTTTGCAATTTCACGCACAGAAAATGGTGCAAACTCAGAAAGATATATGGCAATTATGGTACCCATAGGAAGTGCAACCAGCAACGCAATCAAAGAACTTACTATCGTTCCAGAGATTAGCGGTAGTATTCCATAATGAGCATCATCAAATAACGGTGTCCACTGCGTATCCGTTAAAAAATCCCAGATAGATACTTGCCGAAAAAAAACTACCGACTCCTTCACAAGCATCACAATGATTGCAAGCATAATTGCAACCGAAAGAATTGCTGACAAGAATAAAAAAGTTTCTATAAATCTTTCATGCAAATGCCGACGAAAGCTATATCCAAGTTTTCCAGCATAAACCAATTTATTTTGTGACTCTTCTGCCACAGTAAAAGCCCTTCTATAAATTGAAGCATTATAGTAAGAGAGTTGTTAACTGATGAACAAAATTCAACTATTAATCAGCACTAATCTATGATTAATGCTGATCTACTTCAAAACGATTCTTATTAATACCGAATTACTTCACACAAGACTATTACTTTCTGAGTATTAATAATAATTATCAAATAACGATTATTTCTTTTTGAGACAATTTTTATATCCTACCTCTCCTCTGGAGATATGCCATCTCCAAAGCTTTGGCACCTATGACCTCTTAAGCGTGAAGGGAATTATTCGTCATCGTCATCCTCTTCATCATCATCCTCTTCGCTTGCGGTTACCTCACTAGCACTATCCTCGTCTTCTTCCTCATCTTCTTCGTCGTCTTCATCTTCTTCATCTTCGTCCGGCTTCAACACCATCTTGCCCGCAGCCAAACTCGCATTCAGATCCGTCATCGGCGCTTCCTCATGCACCAGATTCTGATGACAGTCTATACACGTCGCTCCTTCCGTTTTCATCTTCTTATGCGCTTCCTGGGCATCCGCTCCAGGCGGATTCGGATCTCTATGACAGTCACGGCATGTTACACTGTCCCATTTCTTCAAATTCATCCGCGCATCATGCGCCATAATCAGCCGACGCTCATTAAACTTCTCCAACGTCGAATAATCATTAACCAATTCCAAATAAAGCTCTCTCGCACCATCTACCGCATGCGTATATAACGCTAAATGAAAATTCTTGAATCCTTGCGGTATATGACAGTCCTTACAGCCAGGATTCACCCCTAGTGCCCCATAATGAGTCGATTCCTTGAGTTCCGTCTGCGTATATGTCATCGAGTGACAGCTGGTGCAGAATTCTTCGGTAGATAGCGCCGCTTCTCCTCCAAATACCACCGCTACCAGCAATATCCCCAATAACCCGCCTGTCAGTAGTGTCCCTATCGCACCTTTCTGTAAGCCGCTCATCAGTCTTTTCCTTTTTTATCTTTTTTATCTGCCACTTTCTCTTTGGCATTCGCTTGAAATTCATCATGAAACTTGAACTTGGGTTCCCCTACGAATGTACCATCAAGCTTGTAATGCTCATGCATCGCTTTGACATCCTTCACCATCTTGTCAAAATCAAATGTGTATTTCGCGTCAACTTCCGGAGTAAATGGCGTATAGGGAGCTTTCGCACCTTTCCATGGCGAACCTTCGTAGTTTAAATGACAAGCACTGCAAGCTTCTTCAAAATGAAAGTCTTGCCCTTTGTCTGCCAATACTTTGCGTTGCATGGTAGTGCCTTTGCTTTCAAAGGCCTGACCTCCCTTACGGTGATCTCCCCGATAGCTCTTCCCAGGTCCATGACAGGATTCACAACCAACTGCCGCTAGCGGCTTCTTCGGTGTTTCTACCGTATAGCCACCTTTCTTGCCCCATCCATCAACATGACAGCCTACACAGTCCTTGTCTTGCGTGTAGTCCTTATCCGGATCCAGCTTCGCTTTTATCTTAGCTTCCTTGCGTGTGCCCGGTTTTAACGATTCCATCGCTTTGGCATGCGCCGTGTCATTCCATGATTTAGCTTGCGATTTGTGACATGAACTACATTTCGTACGACCTTCAAAATCCGCCGCCAACACTGTGCCCGAGAAAAATGCAGTCATCGCCAGTATGGCCAATATATGGGTTATCGCGTGTTTCATCTCTCCTCCTTTATACTTTTTTAATTCAAATTTTATGGGTTCGTATTGTACGCTATCATCGTTTTGTGTAAATGATTATGTGTCCGCTTTTTTGGGAGTTTTATTGTCGCTCAAGGCTATTTTTTATTTCTAAGGTAGCTTATATACCCAATAGCCTCCTTGTTGGTAGATCAGTTGCGCCAGATCTTGTTCCGTCGGCGCAGTCTTATCTACAAATGGCAGCATCCTTGCCAACAACGTCTGACTACTTTCTTCATCACTCAGGAAAAATACTCTGATCTCATTGTCTGAAACAGATTGCAGTGTATAGGTGTCAAAATTATTTTCCTTAACTTGCACTTTCATTTGATTGATCATGCCATGCATATTCCCTGTCATCGGAAAATTCTGGTAGGCAACGCCTATACTTTCCGGGTACATGAGCCCTAGTTTATAGACATCGGTCACGTGTACAATCAGGTAGGTCTCACGATCAGAACCAATCAGTTGCCGCAGTTGCTTAATACCGTCTTCCGCTGGTGCCGCCAGTGCCCGACTGAAGTGTTTAAATCGTTCCAATTCCACCGAATCCGCTTTGCTTTGCCAGAATTGTTTTTCATACGCCTGGATCTCTTTGCTGTGCTCCAGCCAAGGAGCCGGTATCATGAGGGGTTCGTTCAGGTGATGAGTAAAAAACGTGTCGTGCCCTGTAAGCAGTTTGATTTGCCGGGAGGTGTCCCACCAGGATAGTATCAGCGCATCTTTCGGAGCGTACTTGCTGATCGCCTCGGCCAGAACAGTAAGCTCCGATGGCTTTCTGTCAAAATTGTAGAGCACTTCATTGGTGCTATTCTTCCAGTAGATCAGTACCGGCGCTCCATCATTTTGCCTTGCAACAATGAATTCAGCGATCGGCTTGCCTACTCCGTCAGCTTGTACTTTGTACTGACCAAGCTTTAAATCCGGCCAACCTGTCAAATCTATTTTACTAAACTTGCTGCTGTCGCTTTCTTCTACCAATTGATATTGATAGGGAGCCGGTATCGGTTTAAACCAAAGATACACAAACCAGCCCAATAAAAGCAATCCTCCCGTCACCAGAAAAATTCCTAATGACGGGAGCAGCCTGTCTCCTGACCGCACCACCGGAGCGGCGCGGTCTGTCGTGTCAGCGCCTATCAAGCTTCACTTTGCTTACGTTTGCGCCAACCCGCCAAGGCCAGTGTTCCGGCGAGCAGCATGCCGCCACCTAAACCACCCAGTGAGATCTTCTCAGCTGTGCCGTCCAAGTCAAGTAAACTGGTGCGTTTCGATTCAAGATTCTTCACCCGTTCCTGCAGTGCAATCATCTCGCGGATACGAGTATTTTCGTCTTGAATTTCAACATACGCACGGTTAATCGGACCCCAGCCTTCCGTATAAGTCCATCCACCCGGATTTACGTGCGCCAAGCCTACATGCATCTTCGCCAGGTCATTTTCGTGCATTTCCAGCACCTTGAGCTCAATCGCCGCAGGGCTGTTGCCTTTCGACCAGAACAACTGTGCAAAATATGCATAGCCTTCTTTCTCCGGTGGCGGTGGAGCAGGACGATTAGTTTTTTGGCCTGTCAACAAACCTTCCTTGTACAGTGTATGCACAATTTCATTAGCTTCCTGATACTTAGCCAACCCTTCCAGCGTGCCTTTGTCCATCAATTCCAAATATGAACGTGCAAAACGCTCCGAGTGACATTGGGTACAGGTAACCACCCACGAGTCTAAACGAGCTTCCGACCATTCGCTATTAATGTTTTCCGCTATACCTGGAACAAATGGATAGTTCGCCCACCGAATCTTCCTTACCATGTTATGGCTATATTCACCTTCGTATTCCATGTGACAACCCGCACAGGTCGGTGCATTTTGACCGCCCAGTTCATAGGCGTCTTTCAACTGTACTTCCCAGTTCCATTTGTCTCCCAGCATCGACACCATCTTGCCGTGCTTGGACATGGAGTAAGCTTCCCAGTTGTTGTGATCCACACCACTATGGCAAGTGGCACACGCTTCCGGCTTACGCGACTCCGCAGCTGAAAATTCATGGCGCGTATGGCATGAGTCGCATTTGTTCTGATTCGTATGACACATCGAGCAGCCTTCAGCTACTTCGCGTTGCGGCATCGCTGCCCAAACAGTGGTTTCTACGTTGGCTTTATAGTCCAGCGCGTGCGAAGGGCGTCCATCGGGCCATTGGCCGTGCGGCCAAATCATCGTGTCACGTTCCGATTCCCGTTCCACAAATTCCTGCAAGTGACATTTACCGCATACATCCGCTGTCGGCATAATGATGTCTTTGGTGTGATCCGCTTTCTTCTTCGCATTAACATCCACGTGACAGTCAATACACCCCACTTCCTTCAGGTTCTCGCCTTCCGCCAATTTACCCAAAGAGCGCAAATTCTTCTCTACGTCCTCAAGCTTGCCTTTCTTATAAAAGGTAGGGTCATCCGGCTTAAGATTACGAATCTTGTCTAAATTCGCATGGCTACTACGCTTCCATGCCTGAACCCATACCGGCGATTCATCCGTGTGACATTCTACACATTCCTTCCGGCTCGCTATCTCTTTATTCGAAGTCGGCGATTTGTAAAATGTCGCAGGATCCAAATATATTCCATACGGTATCGGTTCCCAATACTGCGCCATCGTTCCAGGCCCCGCTCCTTGCTCAGGATCCTTGTAGCGCTTCACCACCGCTTCGTATACTTCCTTCGGCGTCGCCTTCTCACGATCCAACTTCAATGCTTCATACAATTCGTCCGGAACGCTCGGTATGTTCGCATGCGCCGTCCCTATCAGCATAGCTCCTAACAGCCCCGCTATTACCCCAGCCCATCGCTTGGCTTTCATCTTTCTCTCCTTTGGTTTTCCATAATTTTTTTCCCTTCTTATCTTCCCGGCCTCTCAAAAGACCACCTTCCTTCGCTTCATAGCCCCCAACCATCCATCCAACTTCAACAGATAGCCCCTCCCTTAGACTACTTAGTCAGCCTTGTACTGTCAAGGGTTTTTGACAGACAAAATTAAACCACAAAAACTTCTTGGCACCTATCTCTTAATCGATTCAATAAATTAATTGTGTGACTAACACCATACAATTATAGGTTAAATTATACGGATGCTTCAGATGCTTTTTTGCGTCGCATAAAATAAAAAGCAGCCCCACCGCCCGCTATAACCAATAGCGCAATCTCCATTAACCCAATTCCACCCCCATGGCTACCGTGCCCCCCACCTTTTCCAACATTTAATGGAATCTTTACTACTGTCTTAACATTACCCGCATCATCCTTTCTTTCCAAATGAATAGCATACTGACCTTTTTCCTCGATATTAGCTGCGACCACAATAATTCCTGATCTATGCATCTCTGGAGGCATATATACGATGCCATGCTCAGTGATTTCATGCTCCATATGTTCACCATGTTCCATACCCTCATGCCCCGAATGATCATCTACAACTGCCGGTTTATGATTGATGGCAGCACTACTATGCTGCTCTCCGCTATGCCCACCATCATGCCCCTCTTTTACCAAGCGTACGGCTAAAAGCATTTGGCGCGCCTGTTGGGGCAACTCAACAGTCAAATTCACCTTACCGGTATTAGGCAAATTTTCGCAGAATGAATGCATGGGTGGTATACCACCTTCAGGTACTTCATACGCACTAAATGTTATTGGAAATTCACCCGTTTTAATCGTACAACCACCTGCATCATGATGCCCTTCATGCGCCAGCATCAACTGCGCATGCACGGGCAATACCAGCAACGAGGCTAAAATCACACCACCAAAATTTGTTACCCAAATATTCCTAGAAACTGCCTTCATATTCTCTCCAAATTATATTTGCATCTATCTGCGAACCCAATCTATTAATGTATGCTCAGTTATTTCAGCCGAACAACGAACAAATTAAGCTCGGGATTGTATAACAAAAATTTTAGAATATTAATCGAAATTAAAATATTTGTAGCGTAAATACTTATTGTTTGGCAACGAGTATTTTTCAACGGACTCTTCTTCCTTCCACCATTCCTTGGCTAATGAGCCGAATGAAGTAATACTTTTAGAAATGAATACACCGTACACGAATCTCTCGTATTCGCTTAAAAGTATCGGTTCTATACTGTGTTTCAAGCTAAAATTATAATAAAATGCTAAGAATCTTTAAGTCTTCTTAAAATTATTCATTCTGCTTTTCATGAAAGGTCAATATGAAAAAAATTGTTCTCCTACGCCACGGAGAAAGCACTTGGAATCAAGAAAATCGATTTACTGGTTGGACAGATGTTGATTTAACCCCCACCGGCATTCAAGAAGCTCAAAGTGCCGGACAGCTTTTACGCGAGCATGGATTTACATTTGATATCGCCTACACATCCGTTCTCAAGCGCGCTATTCGGACTTTATGGATAGTGCTGGACGAAATGGATCAGATGTGGATTCCAATAGAACATACGTGGCGATTGAATGAGCGGCATTATGGCGCACTGCAAGGTCTTAATAAAATTGAAATAGCAACCCAATATGGTGACGAACAAGTCCTGATTTGGCGGCGAAGCTATGATGTCAGACCACCTGCGTTGAACATTGATGATCAACGTTATGCGGGAGCTGACCCACGTTATAAAGATTTAGCGCGTAACGATATTCCTTTAACTGAGTGCCTTAAAGATACAGTTACACGATTTTTACCCTATTGGAACACAACTATTGCACCTCAGATCCAAACTGGCAAGAGCGTGATAATTGCCGCTCATGGAAATTCATTAAGAGCACTTGTCAAATATCTAGATAATGTTTCCGACAATGATATTCTCAATTGCAACATCCCTACCGGTATTCCATTAGTATATGAACTGGATGATAATTTAAAACCAATACGGAATTATTATCTTGGAAATCCAGCTGCTATTCATGAAGCAATGAAGATTGTAGCTAACCAAGGAAAACCAGTTGGTTAATATAGTCCTCTATTTATTCAAGTATATGCATAATGCACATTGCATTAATTCGAATAAATCACACCTTTTGGGAAATTAGTACGTTTAATTTGATTCATATACAGTGTGTTTATTTAGTGCTGGTGGCATGTGTGTTGACTTTTATTTGTCCCCTTTCAGCATCCTCAAGTAATCAAGAAAATCTCAGACTGTTACGTGAACGCATCCAATTACTCCACAAAGATTTAGCTAATAAAGAATCATTAAAGCAAAATACAACGAACACATTACGTAAAACTGAACAAACAATCAATGACATCTCTCACAAATTGACCGAACTCATTGCAAATGACCGGAAAGCCATTGAAGAATACAAACAACTACAAGCTCGGCATCATATAATCAGTGAAGAAATCAAAATCGAACAAAGTCGACTAGAGAAATTGCTTTACCAGCAATATATCGGAGGGCAGCACAATTATTTACACTTACTGTTAAACCAATATGATCCCAATCAAATTGCTCGAAACGCCTATTATTACCAACAATTCGCGTTTGCTCGTTCGGATAGCATTACGGCTCTGAGAAAGAATCAACATGAAATTTTGACGCTCACTGAAATGAGTCGCCACAAGAAAAAAGAAATTGCTGCCATCCAAGCCCAATATCATGATGAGCGCAAAAAACTTGAGCATGAAAAAAACAAACAGCAAAGGATACTATCACAAGTATCTGATAGTATTACTCAGAAACAACAAGAGCTTAACACGCTTAAAAATGACGAAAAACGCATTACTCGCTTAGTTAATGAGATTAATAAGTTCATCGCTCAAGAGAAATCCAGCACCAATTCTCAGATTAATACTAAGCTCCCGGATGCTTCTATAGCAAATACTCCTTTCCCGTCACTCAAGGGTAAATTAAATTTACCTGTGCGCGGGAAACTTGTGAATACTTTTGGAGGTCAACGTTCAGGTAAGCATATAACGTGGAAAGGTCTGTTTATACAAGCGCCTAAAGGCAGCGACGTTAAAGCCATTTCAAGAGGGAGGGTCGTATTTGCTGACTGGTTGAGAGGTTTTGGTAATTTGATAATTTTGGATCATGGAAACAACTATATGAGCCTTTATGGTAATAATACAACACTCCATAAACAAGTAGGTGACATGATTCTCGGTGGAGATACAATAGCCACCGTAGGAAATAGCGATGGTAATGCAAATTCAGGTCTATACTTTGAACTTCGTCATAGGGGCAAACCCTTCGATCCTTTGACGTGGATAAAAATAGAATAATTGCGGTAAACCATTTACACAAATTTGATCAGTGCGGAGATAGCATCATGAGTAATGTAATCAGAAAAACAGGTTTAATTCTAATTGGAGTAATTGCTGGAATTATGCTCAGTTTGAATTTCTCCGCCATTGCCAAAAAAGAAAATATTGAAGCCATCCATCCATTACCAATCGAAGAATTACGCACCTTCGCGCAGGTTTTTGGCCGTATCAAAAGTGACTACGTTGAATCGGTAGAAGACAAAAAACTGATTACTGAAGCTATCAATGGCATGCTTGTTGGATTGGATCCTCATTCTTCGTATCTTGATAAAGACGAATATAAGGAACTACAAATTGGAACACAAGGCGAATTCGGTGGGCTAGGTATCCAAGTAACTATGGAAGACGGTGTAGTAAAAGTAATTTCCCCCATCGAAGACACCCCGGCATTTCGTGCGGGTATTAAAACTGGCGATCTGATCGTCAAATTGGATGACACCATTGTAAAAGGCATGTCGCTCAATGATGCGATCAAGCTCATGCGCGGCAAACCCAAAACCTCGATAAAAATTACGATAGTACGGGAAGGCGAGACAGAACCACTGATTTTTAATTTAGTACGTGACATCATAAAAATTCAGAGTGTCAAATCAAAAATGCTCGAACCCGGCTACGCTTATATCCGAATTACGCAATTTCAAGAGCAAACTGGCGAGAATTTGGCGCAAGCAATCAGAACTCTATTCGGTGAAAACAAGGGAGAAATGAAAGGTCTAATATTGGATTTGCGAAACGATCCAGGAGGATTACTTAATGGGGCAGTTGCAGTCTCGGCTGCTTTTCTGCCGGAAAATGCACTGGTCGTTTACACTGAAGGACGTAGCCCGGACGCAAAAATGAAATTACATGCCAACCCGGAGTTTTATTTGCGCGGACCTGATAAAGATTACTTAAAAGGCTTACCCTCCGCAGCAAAAACCGTACCCATGATTACGCTGGTCAATGGTGGCTCCGCTTCAGCATCCGAAATTGTTGCAGGCGCTCTACAAGATCATAAACGCTCCATCGTTATGGGATCACAAACATTTGGTAAAGGATCGGTGCAAACAATATTGCCATTAGGAAATAATACTGCGATTAAATTAACAACCGCGCGTTACTACACGCCCAATGGACAATCTATTCAGGCACAGGGCATTACACCTGACATTCTGGATGAAACTGACGACAATGATGATCAACGCCTGCGTGAATCAGATTTGAATCGCCACTTGTCCAATGGCAAAAAAACTGAGAAGACAATGACTTCCGGAACAGAGAAAACAGGATCAAAACCTGCAGGTGACAAAAAAGATAAGAAAGATAAAAAGAACAAAGACACAAAAAATAGTGCTCCTCTCGAGTTCGGTTCGGAAGAAGATCAACTATTAAAACAAGCCATGAATTACTTTAAAGGCATTCCCTCATCCCCACCAGAACCCAGTGATGAAAGCGATAGCTGATTAAAAGTTTATTTAAGGATTGTGAATGACCACCAACTGCTGCGATACAGCCGCCATATCCTGCTCCCACAAATTGATATTGCGGGGCAGGAAAAACTTAATCACTCTCGCGCATTAATTGTCGGAGCAGGCGGCTTAGGCTCTCCCATAGCACTTTACCTTGCTGCCAGCGGAATTGGCAACCTGATCATTTGTGATGGCGATCAGGTTGATTTGACTAATTTGCAACGACAAATTATGCATGATAGCCAATCAATCGGTATTGCAAAAGTTGTTTCAGCTAAACAATCACTGGCCAGAATCAACCCGGAAATCAATGTCACTGCAATCCATGAGCAAGTAGGCGCTGATAAATTACTACAACTCACAGCGGAAGTTGATGTAGTTATTGATGCCAGTGACAACTTCAATACGCGATACCGTATTAATCAAGCCTGCGTTATTAATAAGAAACCCTTAGTTTCAGGTGCTGCAGTGCGTTTCAATGGCCAGATCAGCGTGTTTGATCTACGTCATGACGATAGTCCCTGCTATCACTGCCTATACCCGGACACAGGAAATCAAGAAGATATGCCCTGCGCCATCATGGGCGTTTTTTCACCGATCGTGGGCATAATCGGCTCAATGCAGGCCGCAGAAGCACTAAAAATTCTGCTGAATATTGGCGCAAGCCTGAATGGCCGCTTGCAATTACTCGATGGCCTCACGATGAATTGGCACTCCATCCATCTACATAAAGATCCTGCGTGCCCCATATGCCAATCATCAGTACCAGTATAAAACCACCGCCAAGCGGTGTGTGAAATCTTCCAGATCAAAGTAGCTTGGAAGGTAACAAAATCAGTCGCTGAACTTCCCAGTCTGCCAGGGGATCCCGCGCAAATTCACTTTTGACGAACTGATACCAGCGGCCAATCACAAAGCACAACAATAAATTAGCGCACGCCGTAACATTCACATTTCGATTGATCTGTCCGTCGGAAGCAGCAAAGCGTAACGCTTGTTTCAGGGTGGCTTCCAATCTGTCATGTAACTGGTTAACGCGAAATTGTAAATGCTCATTTTCATTGATCAAGACATCGTTCACCAGAATGCGCGTCATGCCCGGATTCTTGCGCGAAAATCCTAACAATAGCAGCAACAAATTTTCAATCTTTTGGGTAGCGGAATGCCCTTCTTGCAAAATCTTATTGATCAGCACAAACAAAGTCTTTTCAATAAATTCTATCAGCGCTTCAAACATTTGCGCTTTATTGGGGAAACAACGGTATACGGATGATTGAGAGATTCCCAGCTTCATGGCTAATGCTGCAGTGGTTATCTTGAGTCTCTGCGGATGCTCCAGCATCTCCGCCAAAGCTTGCAAGATCTCATCTTTTTTCTCACTTGATTTTTCTGATGAAGATATATGTTCCAATGTAATAACCGCAAAAGAAAGGACAAAGCCGGGAATATAGCAAAATACTGGATCGGTGTGAAAACTATTCCTATGTAATGGATCTTCATCGATTGTTTGGTTTATCGGAAGTCCTTTTAAATTCTCGCATACCGAAGACTTTTTGGATTTTTATTAACACAGAGTAACTATTAACTGAAAAGTGACAACCGCACAATTAAGAATTACCAATCAAGTAACCGTTTTTATTTTCTGAATTGAACAGCAATCCTTAAGATTCTTAAATACAAAACCTGATGTTTATCATCTTGATGCTATTTTCCGATACTTTCTTTTGCATCTCTTAATTTCATTCAGTCCGGATTCATACAATCTCCTATACAGTGTATCCATTAGGAAATCACCTGAGACAAAGGATTAAAGGAGAAACGAAATGGATGCCACAGAAATCAAACCATTCCTCTTCAAGATACTAAGCACTCATGCGAGACACCATCCAGGATTTATATTTTCTCCATTGAATTTTTCCGGTAATCATGGTTTGTTGCTGCTCTTGCTGGTAGTTTTTCTGCTCGCCGGTTGCAAAACAGTTCCTGTCATGGATAGAAATCTTGCTGAAGCCGGTGGTTTATGGGAACTGAATGAACATACCGGCGCTCGCTTTCATCTTAGCACTGTGCCTGATGATGCAACCATCGGATTGATCCAATCATCAGGCAAAAACGTGTTGCTCAATGGCTCTTCAGTAAATGAAATGGAGCAAGTAAAAAATCATTCGTTCGTCAGTAGCGGCCCTCGGAGTGGTGCCCGTATTCGGCTCAAGTCATCGGGTTCATCCTGTCTCATTCGTGTGGACGATTTCAAAATCGGCAATGCATTCACGGAAACATCAGACTGCGAACAAAGAATCGAAACCTTGCACGCCATCATCCATGCCAAAAACGCGATCCTGCATCTCAATGTATCGCAACATGAAACAGAAGTCACCGTCATCAGTGGCACGATCTCGGTGACGTCACGGGGGAATCCAACCGATTCGATTGATATCAACGAAGATCATGAAGTTACCGTAACGCTTGATACCGTCAGCCCCCTTCGATCAATAACCTCCGATGAAATTTGGCAACGCATTCGCTGGCGGGACGATTTCCGGATCTATAAAACAGTTATCGACTGGAATAAAGTCATAGCCGGTGCTGTTACGGTCGCCATTATCGCCGTTGTAATAATTTTCGGTAAAGGTCGTAGTGGGGTCGGCCAGGGAAGTGGATTTCCCAGGCATCGCTAGTTGCGGTCATCTGTCTTATGTTGCCTATCCGTTTTCTTTGTTCGAGCCTAACCCTATTTGGGTGGCATATCATTCTGAAAAACACGATGGTAGACCCTATTTGTGCCAACGCAGAGTTAGCCTTCATAAAGCAGAGACCGAATGCGTGCGTAAACTTGCTGCAACTCACGAAGAGTAACTAAGAATGAATTTGGCTCAAAGCCGAACGCACCTTCCCAAGTCTTGCCGTTCCCACTTATGGGATACCGATGGCGCTGATCTTCAGGAGCCTTTCTTCTATGTTCTTCAATATAAGCAAGCAACTCGGCGAGTTCATTAGGGGCCATTTTTTCGATTATTCCAGAAGTCTCATACCGAAATGGCACTTCAAATTGAAATTCTTTCTTCGGATAAAGCCTGAAAAAGCGTTTAGAGAGTGCATCCAAATCGTGACCTGCCTTTCCGTTAAACTGTTCTGCAGGGAACGACCTCAAGATGCAACCTTTGAAGAAGAGCTCAAGCGAGTGAAACGCGAGGGACATGACCACCGCCCCATGCGCATAATTCGCGCGTTCCTTGTCAGAATATAGGTTATTACAAAGCACTTCCGCTGAGTCGAGATACGCACCAGCGAATACGAGCATCTGTTCGTGAACAGATAGCTGCTGTAGGTCCGAAAAGTAGAGCATCCGCCAGATCATGTGAAGGTTAGCTAGAATTAGGCGCCCGAAATGACGCAATACATTACGTCAAAAATGAGATCTATTATAGTAAGTATCATATTATGTCCCTAAGTTTCATGAAGATTGATCTATTCAACTTTCACACATTTCCTTTAGGAAAAAGCTCAAAAAACCATCACATGATCAACCCAATACTTTCCATTTTTATGTACCAACACCATCTCGGCGACAAACTCACCCGGTGCTTTCGTAAACGATTGTTTCCACACAATGGCTACTGAGTCAGGGCGCCGGAAAACAGCGACCGGCATGCGAGTGGAGAAATATCCTTTCTCGGCTTGGTATTGCTGGCAAATGCGCTGAAAATACTCCGGAGTCACGATGACTTTCATCCGCTCAGTAAAATCCCGCACATGCTTCGCGTGATCGAGTTGAGTCGAAGCATCCATCAAGTTATCCATAATGGGATTGGCGATATCCCATAGTTGCTGATCGCCCATTTTCTCAAAGCTCATGATGCTGTCATTTCGGCTCGTTTCCTCTGCTGAATTGCTTTTTGTACGCTGCATATGAAGCACTGGTACTCGACAAACAACAATCGCGTTCCTGTTTTGATCCATTAACCGGTAGCAATCGTTGCGTTGCCACGATTGCCCGGTGGCGTAAAGTTGGCTCCGAATCCGGCAATCAGTACCGCCGTTGCAAGCCGATAATCGCGATGTTTGATTTCATTCGGTGCAATCGGTCGTCACGACATTGATCATCCAACTGATACCGAAACGGTCAGTGAGCATGCCGAAGCACGGTGACCAGAATGTTTTGGCCAATGGCATTTGCACCTGGCCGCCATTGGAAAGCGCAGAAAAATAACGATTCGCCTCGGCTTCGGTGGTAACCGAGATCGACAGGGAAAAACCTTTGAATTCCTGGCCTTCTTCGCAACCGTCCGAAGCCATTAACACATTGTCGGCGATGCGAAAACTGGCATGCATGACCTTGTTTTCAAAACCCGGCGGTAGCATGCCGGGTGGGGTGGGATCCGGGCTTTCCTGGAAGCGCATCAGCATATCGATCTGCGCATCCAGAGCGGTACGGTAGAATTCGAGCGCCTCTTCGCAGCACCCGCCGAACATGATATAGGGTTGAATCAGTACGTTTGGCATGTTATCTCCCTGATGATAGGATGAATCGTTTTTTCCCGGTATTGTCATTTGATGACGTCACCAATTATTGCGTCACTATCCACCGCGACGCGTCATATTGTTAGCTTGGTGTGGTGAGCTTAAGGCCGATGATACCTGTAATGATGAGCGCAACACTGATTAAACGTGCCGCATTCACGGGCTCGCCAAACAGAACGATCCCGAGAGTCACGGTACCAACCACGCCCACGCCTACCCAAATGCTATAGGCCGTACCAACCGGAAGTGATTGCATGGCAATGCCCAGCAACCAAAGACTGATGATGATCGCAAGAATCGTTCCGATCGTGGGCCACAATTGCGTGAAACCTTCCGTATACTTCAATCCGATCGCCCAACCAACTTCAAACAGCCCCGCAGCAATAAGAATAGCCCAAGCCATATCAGCTCCTTTTTGAAATATGGGGTCGTCCCCTTAAAGATATTGAAGCGGTGAGGTCGTCCTCACTTCCTACCATAACTCCCTTTGCGCCTTTGCATAACAGCTTCTACATAACCGGTATAAAATTACAAGGTCTTCAGATATTCAATAATAGCAAAAGCGCCTGGTTTGTCGCCAGACCAATTGAGACGATAGGTTTTCTTACCTTCCACGATATCCTTATCGTGTCCCTTGTTGCTCAGAGCCGGAATCGCATTGGCCTGAAACAGATAGCCCTCGTTTGGTTTGGCTGCTTGCTCAGCATTCCAGACAAAGCCAAGATATTGGGAGTCATAATCAAGTCTACTCTTGATAAAACTAGCTGGACGTTCATCCGGCACTAGCAGGTGATAAACCGTTGGTACCGTGCCATTGTGCAGATAAGGCGCTTGCGCCCAGATACCGCTTAGCGGCCGGGCATTGTAACCGCGATGTTCATTGTTGGGCGACATCAGCAAGTCTTTTTTACCATCTAAAGAAACCCCATCAAACTCGGCACAGGGTTTGATATCTTTACCCTCCAACTGAATGGTCGTATCCGGTGCACAGTTTGCATACAATTGTTTGTGGGCGGCATAATTCAACAGTGTGCCCACCACATAAGCCCTTTTCATGCTGGTACCGAGATTATCGTAAACCTTGCCGTTCTTAGGTTGATGGCAATCGGCGCAGTGCTCTGCAAATAACGCTTGCCCCTTTTTAGCCAATCCGATATCCACATTAAAAGGATAAGGACTGGCCGGTAATCCATCGAGCAATTCTTCAGCAAAGGCAGCCACCCGGACATCGGTTTTTTCCAGACCCAAAGTCAGCATGGCGATCAGGTTACGGTAGATCGGCATCGGTACATTACCATTCCACTGGCCGCCACCATTGATAAGTCTGGTATGACTCTCGCCCCAGCTTGCCCGGCGTTTGTCTTGCTCCCATACCGACATAAAATCAGTGATGCCGGGCTCGGGTGGAAGCGTGACACTGGCCAGTCCTTTAATAATTGGAATCTTACGTAGACTGATATAGCCGTTGATGGCACTCAAACCCGTCGCGTCCGCCATTCCAGGAAAACCAGCCAGCATTTCTGATTCAAGACCGGCATAGTTCTTGGCGATTAACGCGCCAAAACCTTCATACTCGGCTTCAGCGCGCTGCGCAAACTGCTTGATCGTCTGTTCAGCATTTTGTTTAAACAAGGCGATCTGCGCAGCTTCATAACCGGCATCAAAGTTTCTATCGCCTGTTTGGAAATTATTATAAAAATAAATCGGATTTTGCTGATGAACGATATCCAATGCGTCCAACAACTTCTGCGTTAATAATTGGTATTTGGTGTCTCCGGCTTCACCTGCATAAGCCATTTGTAAGGTCTGATACAGCTTGACGCGAAATAACGCGATATTGAAAGTCGTATTCACGCCGCCATCGAGATAATCGATCTGCCCGCTCTCAAGTCGCACACGGCCGATGTGGCAAGCACCGCAAGTGAAGGATGCGTAATCAATATTCCCCTGCGCCTCAGCCCGGGATAAGCCGCTGAAGCCAATACCGCGCGCAACCGGATAGGATTGCTGCCGCTCATCGATAAACAACCCAACCGCATCAAGAAAATTTTCGTCACTTCCCCACAACCGGGGCGCCAGCTTGGGTAAGAGTTTCAACGCAATATAGGGAATGCCATCGATTTCGCTAAAAGCAAAATTGCCAAACCAATCGTAAGCAACTGAATGAGACTGAATATAATTTGATTTTTCTTGATATTTTCTGGCTTGCGCCTGTTCCCAGTTTTCCGGCACTTCACTCACTACCGCAGGCGGTAAAGGCGCCTCTAGCGGATGCGCAATACAACCGGACAACAAAACGGCAAAAAGAATACTGAGCGTGATTTTCATGATATCTAGTCCTGTTGAGTGAAGATCGTATTCAGTGTAGCAGCCTACGGTAAAGTTCTTGATACGCCATCGCGCTCGCGTTCCAGCTGAAATCCTTGGCCATGCCATTCTTCTGCAGGCTTTGCCAGGTTTTTTTATTGTGATAAGCAAGTACTGCACGCTTTATGGTATCCAGTAAACTGGCTGCCGTCATGGAATTGAACACGAAGCCGCTGGCAGTATGATTTGCCAGTGTTACCGGGGTACAATCCACCACCGTATCAAGCAGACCACCTGTGGCGTGAACTATCGGCGGGGTACCATAACGTTGACTATACATCTGATTCAGTCCACAGGGCTCGAACCGTGATGGCATCAGGAAACAATCAATACCGGCTTCAATCAAATGGGATAAAGCTTCGTTAAAACCAACGTGCACTGCGATTGACTTGGGATAAGTTTGCGCCAGCGTGGAAAGCAAGTGCTCCAGTTCAGGGTGGTCGCTGCCCAAAACCACCAATTGGACGGGTATTTTTATTAATTGCGGAGCAATCTGGATCAGCAGATCAATCCCTTTTTGGTGGCTCAAACGACTGACCACACCCAATAGAGGGACATGTGCATCGACTGCCAACCCCATTTGTTGTTGCAATGCAGTTTTATTAACTGTCTTATTCGACAGGCTTTTACTATTGTAGTTTTTGACTAGGTAACGATCCGTTTCAGGATCCCATTCAGTGGTAGCAATGCCATTGATAATACCGGTGAGATCAGAATGGCGAGCAGCCAATAATCCTTGCAACCCGAACCCCAGCGGCTCTATCTGTATTTCTTTGGCATAATTGGGGCTGACTGTAGAAATCTGGTCGGCATAATATAGCCCGGCTTTGAGAAAAGATAAATTACCATAGTACTCCACCCCATTGATATCGAAACTGTCTGGCGGCAACCCTAGTTGCACCACGCTTCCAGGGGGGAAAATACCTTGAAATGCCAGATTGTGGATAGTCATCATCGTGGCAGCTTTTTTTCCCGAATAAAAATGCAAGTAAGCCGGGGTGAGTCCACTCTGCCAGTCATTGCAATGAACTATATGCGGACGCCAGGCAATCGGACTGATATCACTGCCCAGAATAGCGCCAATTTTTGATAGCAGACCGAAACGTAATGCGTTATCGGGCCAGTCATGACCAAACGCATCCATGTAGGGCCCTCCTTCACGGTTATATAACCCGGGACAGTCGATCACAAACACCGGAATGCTCTCAGTTCTGCTCAGCGACAATCGGGCCGACAGCAAAGAAGCGGGTGGAAACTGTGACAGCGTATTGAATCCGGCCACTTTATATTTGTATTGAACCCCGGCCATAACTTGTGGATAACCAGGCAACAAAAGCCGCACGTCGCTGTGCAATGCACGTAAGGCGACAGGCAGAGCTGCGCTGACGTCACCCAAACCGCCAGTTTTGCATAAAGGATACACCTCGGAAGTGATAAACAGAACGCGAAGTTTTTGGGATCGCGGCATAGGTGATATTTCTACTGATTAGCCTTGAAATAATTAATCAATCCATTGGTGGATGAATCATGCGATATCACAGGGTCCCGGTGTCCCAATTCAGCCAGAATTTTTCCGGCAAGCTGCTTGCCCAGTTCCACGCCCCATTGATCGAACGGGTTAATATTCCATATTACGCTTTGTACAAAAACTTTATGCTCATACATTGCAATCAATGAACCTAATGTCTGCGGATCCAGTTTCCTGAATAAAATGGAGGTGGTGGGACGATTTCCGGGAAAAATCTTATGCGGCAGCAATTGCGCTACGGATTCTGCAGGCATACCTTGCGTTTCAAGTTCGGCGCGCACTTCCTGTTCATTTTTACCGGTCATCAACGCTTCTGTTTGCGCAAAAAAATTCGCCAATAACATACGATGATGTTCACCCATGGGATTATGACTTTGGCAAGGCGCCAGGAAATCAGCTGAGACGGTTTGCGTGCCTTGATGTAACAATTGGTAGAAAGCATGCTGGCCATTGGTTCCAGGCTTCCCCCACACAACCGATCCGGTAGCATAATCGGCCACTTCACCGGTGCGGGTGGTGCGTTTGCCATTACTCTCCATTTCCAGTTGCTGCAAATAAGCGGGGAAACGATGCAACGATTGATCATAGGGCAGTACAACATGAGAAGCTGTGCCGAAAAAATTGATGTGCCAGATACCTATTAAACCCAGCATGACCGGCAAATTTTTCTCGAAAGGAGCCGTAGCGAAATGCTGATCCATTGCTTTCGCACCCGCCAGCAAAGAATAAAAATGATCCATACCGACAGTCAGGGCAATCGGCAATCCGATAGCCGACCATAATGAATAGCGCCCTCCAACCCAATCCCAGAATTCAAACATGTTATCCGGATCAATGCCAAATTTTTCCACTGCGGCACGATTGGTCGAAACCGCTACAAAATGATGCGCGATATCTTTTTCATTGCCCCCCTGGGACAAAAACCATTCTCGCGCGGAATGCGCATTGGTCAGAGTTTCCTGAGTCGTAAATGTTTTTGAGGCAATAACAAAAAGTGTCGTAGCTGGATCGAGTTGACGCAAAATACCGGCTAGCTGTGTGCCATCAACATTTGAAACAAAGTGTGGAGAAATGCCCTTCAACCAATAAGGTTTCAGGGCTTCAGTCACCATCACTGGACCCAGATCCGACCCACCGATACCGATATTAACAATATCGGTAAACATTTTTCCGGTATAACCTCTGCGTTCGCCACTTTGAATCGCAATCGAGAAACGTTCCATCTGCTTCAGAACACGTTTAACATCCGGCAACACATCCGCGCCATCAACCATGATGGATTGATCACCCCGTAATGCAATATGCAGCACCGCGCGTTGCTCGGTCGAATTGATTTTATCCCCGCAAAACATCCGTGCAATCCAATCTTTTAGCTTTTGTTGATGCGCCAACTTCAGTAATAAATCAACGGTTTCATGATTGATCGGATGCTTGGCATAATCCATCAGAATATTATTGAAAATCAGAGAAAATTTTTCGAAACGTTGCGGATCTTGTTGAAACAATTCGCGCAAATGCTGTTGTGTTATAACTGATTGATGCGACTGTAAAGCTAACCAAGCAGGTGAGTGCGTAAGAATAGACATAGCGTGTGTTTGAGTTGCTGAATAGTATGAATTATGAATGAAATACAGCTACCGGGCATTAATCTCCAGTGTAATAATTAATTCCTGAGTCGTAACCGGCCACTCCAATAGCAGTGTCGTGGCCTGCATAATTTTTTCAAATCCGCTTTCGGATTGCGACACCGAGAAATGCGGATGTGCGCGTAGTGTCACTGGGTGGGATGCTTTTAGCACCACGCTGCCGCCCAGCGTATCGTCATCCAGTGTGATTTCAGTCATGCCCGCTAATTCAAGCAATTCACCAAAACCACCAGGAATTCTTCCCTGACAGATGTAGCGTCCCCCCATTCCGTCACAACTAGGCATCGCGAGATTGATTTCGGTACTGAATTTATGCGCCAGTTTAGCGGTAAAATGATATGCTACCTGTAACCGGTTCTGATCCAGCAGAATGTGTTTATGGATCGGATAATTGGTATTCTCAGATTGAAAGTGGTTATTTTCAAGTGCTGCAGCCACTGAGCGGTAGGCAATAAACGTGCCATTCAAGCGATCAACGAATAAGCTGCGAGGGTGATCATCGGCAACGATATCTTCCGCATTGATTTCATGCTTGTAGCTGATCCGGTCGTGCGCCGAAGCGATACCATTAACGGCACCACCGGATGTATCAGGCTGTCCCGCCTGAATTTTCTGATAATAGTGTTCGCATTGAACGCGCAAGGTATCGCCAAAATTATGTTTCAACCGGTAAGCATCCAGTTCGCAAATACTGGCAAAACCATCTAATTTTAACACTGCCTGCAGCACGCCATTCTGCAGGTAAGCTTCTTCCACACCATCCAAGTCGGTATCTTCGGTAAAATACGAAGGGCGCGGCGCACGGATATCGAGCAACGCCTCCAGTTCAATCATGGCATTGTATACAGCACGCCGTAAATGCGGGAGATACAAACCGCCAAACATCCCATGCCAATAGGCATCATTTGCTTGGGACTCGTAAAGTTTCTGCTTCATTTCGCTGGTACGTTGTTGCATCGGTAACTCAATCAGCCGTGCAGAAAGCCCGAGCATGCGCTTATGCATCCAATTGGATTCCGGATAGCGGGAAAAAAAGTTTTTCCAAATGCCGCCACGGATAAAAGCTTTCTTGTGTTCATACCAACCGCTTGTTTTTGCCTGCTGCAACAGTTCTGCATAAATATTGGCGGAATGCGCAGGCAACGTCCATTCATTCATTTCGATATACGATACCGTAGGCAGATAAACAATACCGCGAGTTTTCTCGCTGGCATGATATTCGCTGTAATGCCGGGTACAGATTTTGTCCGAAGCCAATACGCTCTGGACAAAATGCTCAAGCCAACCTTGTTCATACACCCAATGGTAAGTTTCCGGCCAGATGCCGAATTTTTCGATATCATCGAAATAAACCGCGGCGGAAGAGGTATTGAGCGAATGATGATCCGCCAATGATTCCAGATAAGCGATAGTTTCTTCAACCGGAGAAAAAGGAATTTTATAACGCAAGGATTCAGAAATTGGAAATAAATCGAGTTTATGTGCATCCTCCTCAGTGGTGAAATAACCATTAAGTTCCTCCGGTGTTTTGCCGGCGCACAAAAAATGATAATCGTCTACAGTGACATAGCGGATTCCACAATTCGCCAACGCAGGAACGACCGTGGATTCCCAAACACGTTCAGTCAACCATGCACCCTGGGGACGCTGACCAAACTTTACCGCCAGCTTCCGGGAAAATGTATCAATCTGCCCAATGCGGTCCCGGTTCGGAATGACCGCCAAAACCGGCTCAGTATCACCCGCACCGAATAATTCCACTTGCCGCCGCGCAACCATTTGACGCAATAACGCCATATCATCAGGAAAGTGTTGTAACAGATAATCCAGTAACCAACCTGAAAAATGAACGGAAAAACGAAAATCCGGATAACGGTAAAGTATCTGCAAGAAAGGCTTGTAGCAACGCTGATGCGCATCTTTCAACACATCCGGAAAATTGCCGACAGGTTGATGGGCATGAACACCCAGAAGTAACGAAACACGTTGTGACATTCAATGACTCCGGTAATCGTTAAGAACCTATGGCAGTCCAGAATCCGGTCTCAAGCACGGAGAATACGATTTAAATTAATCCGCGTTTGATGAGGATCGCCGCATTGCTCCACTGTCTTCACTCCATTCATTACCTTTACTAACAGGCTCAAGAATTGCGGATGGTATCGGCAGTTTAAGCAAATGATAAAGATTCATCAGATTTTTCCTAAACAACTGGTCGAAACTTGCTACGGAATGCGCGGGATTGTAATCACCAAACCACCAAAACCAATCTGAGCTTTCACAGGATGCCAACTGCCGACTAGCCTGATTTTTTTCCTCTTCAGTCAAACGCTCGCTTTGCATCACCAGATCAAAACTATGTTTAGCCGCACAGAGCATGTCCCACGCACAGTTCTTTTCCTTGTCCCCAATCCAAGTCGAGAATGTTCCATATACCCAGCTACCGGCTGCTAGCGTAGGCAGTGCTTCAATAGCATTGACTTCAACAGATGCAAGATAATCCCGATAAGTTGTAGTACGGATATACGGATGATCATCGAGCAAATGATAAAGATCATCAAGAAAATAAAATCCGTTATATGGGTATGACTCCCAGGCGTTCTCTCCATCCAGTATAACGCTGACAACCGGATCCCCCTCAACAGGTGTACTGTGATAAATGTGATCCAAGGATTGCACAAAATTTTCCGCAGCATCACGACCAAACCATTTGGAATATTCGAAACCGATCAAGTCAGATAATTGATCATCACGAAAAAAGCAGATGATATCTTTTGATTCTCCGTCTATCCGGTAAGGACGATATAAATAGTGATTGCGATCCAGCAGTGACGCATCAGGAAATGATGAGCGCAAGCTATTGACTAGCACACCTTCTCCGCTAGCACTCCACTGACAATCTTGCTTTGCCATAATTTTTATTAATGCAGCGGATAAAGCCCCTTCAGCAGGCCAGACACCGGCAGGTTTTTCATTAAAACGCTGAGTGTGGCTGGTGATTGCAGACAACAAATGAAATGCCACGCGGCTACGCCCACCTGGATAGACATTATGCTCAGGCAAAGTGACATCGAGTTGACTATCCCGGGCAGAAGAAAAATCAATCAGGAGCGGCGCAAGCGGATGATAATGGGGTGTGGTGGATAATTCAATCTGACCTGATTCAGCAAGCTTGCGATAACGTGGAATCAGATCCTGAATTAATTCACCGATCAAAGTGAAGAGCTGCAGCCTATCCTCATAGTTAAATTCCTGGTTCTTAGTCATTAATTTCATCACAAATTCGTTATTTCGCCGTACACTTTCCCCCATCCACGCCAAGTGATACCAAACCAGCAAATCAGCCAAATATTGTCCGGAAAAATATTTTAACTCACGCTCGCTCACTTTGTTGAAGACTTGATAGAGTTCATGTAGACGCTTATAAGCCGGATACGGCTGCAGCATGTTCTCATGATTGCTGAGAAAGCAGCTGTCGAATATATACAAACGATCCTGCATCGTGATATTTTCGAGCTCGGGTGTCGCTAGCAAGCGCAACAAAGGACAACGTATTTGCTTGGTGGAAAATTGCTGCGCGAAATCATCCAGCTGATCCAGAAGCACCGGAACAAAATTGACAACTGCTTTGGTCTTTGGGTGCGACTCCAAATGATAAGCCATATCGGTATAGTCCTTGATGGCATGCAGGTACACCCAAGGCAACACAAATTGATTGGTGACGTAATCCCGATAGTCCGGTTGATGCATATGCCACAGCAAAACGAGATTTAATTGCTTCATTATAAAAAGACAGTATTTATTAAATTAAAATATAGAAGCCTACTGTATCAACCATGCTTCTGGCATGAAAAATAGTCATGAATACACTCCCATTTTGTATCACTGACTATTAATTCGGAACATTTACTCAATCCTCGTTAACATATTTTATGTATTTCCTGCCCTAGCATTTCCGGTGTAATTAATGTAATACCTTTCTCGGTCACATAAAATCGCTTGCGGTCCTGTTCAGGATCAAATCCAATAACTAATCCTTCAGGAATCACGCATTTTTTTTCCACAACCACACGCCGCAGATGCGCATGCCGGCCAATTTCCACATTAGGAAGTATGACCGAATCTTCTACATAGCTGTAACTATTAACTTTTACGTTGGAGAACAATAAAGAACGACGAACCGTGGCACCGCTGATAATACAGCCGCCGGATACGGATGAATCCAACGCATGACCACGCCGATCATCGTCATCGAATACAAACTTTGCCGGAGGAAGTTGTTCCTGGTGTGTCCAAATGGGCCAGTCCTCATCGTACAGATTAAGCTGTGGTGTAACAGAAATCAGATCAACATTAGCTTCCCAGTATGCATCCACTGTTCCAACATCACGCCAGTACGGTATCCCGGATGCCATATTAACGCAGCTGCTCATGAATCGATGGGCAAAGACGCGATAACGGGACACCAGATACGGGATTATATCCTTACCAAAGTCATGCGACGAATCATGATCCTGATGATCACGAATTAATTGCTCGTAGAGAAAATCGGCATTAAATACATAAATACCCATACTCACCAGAGCTTTCTCAGGTTGGCCGGGTATTGGCACAGGATGAGCCGGTTTCTCAGCAAAACTCGTTACCCGCCATTGATCGCTGATACCCATAACACCAAAGGCGCTCGCTTCTTGCAGTGGGATCTCAAGACACGCTACCGTCATATCTGCTGATTTTTCAATATGCTCAGCCAACAGCTTACTGTAATCCATTTTATAGATATGATCCCCACCCAGAATCAACACATATTTAGCATCATGGCGCAATAAAATATCGATATTCTGAAATATCGCGTCAGCAGTTCCTTGATACCATGTTTCTTCGACAGTTCGTTGTTGCGCGGGGAGCAATTCGACAAACTCCTTAAAACGTCCATCGAGAAAACTCCAGCCATGCTGAATATGACGAATCAGGCTCTGTGCTTTATATTGTGTCACGACACCAATACGTCGAAAACCCGAGTTGACACAATTTGACAAAGGAAAATCAATAATACGAAACTTCCCCCCAAAAGGGACAGCGGGCTTAGCACGCCAGTCGGTCAACTGGTGCAAACGGCTACCGCGCCCGCCCGCCAATATTAATGCGAGTGTCTCATGTGAAATGTTGCTCTGAAAGCGGCTGCTGGATTTGTACTCCGCCTGGGATTGTGCATGTGTAAGTTTAGTTTTATCCATAGCAATTTGTAGCCCATTTACACCTATGCGAATATATTATCGTATTATGGCACTTTCTCACAGAGAGCTTAGGGTTTAATTACCTTTTGTCAAAGAATAGACAGGTTATAATCCAGACCGTATCAACCAATCCTATCATATTAAAGGTGACGACCACGAGCAAAACCAATCTTCTGCTGCATGCACTGATCAATGCACAACTCCATGATCCCTATGCATATTTAGGTCTACATAGAGAGCATACTCAAGTTCTGGTTAGAGTATTCCGTGCTTTTGATGCGCAGGTATGGATCCAAACATCAGTTGGCTTTGAGCCGATGCAATGCATTCATCCCGAAGGAATTTTCGAATGGCGCAGCAAATCAATGCCACTCATGCCCTACCGCTTGCGCGTTGAAGCAAAAGACCCAAAGCATACCGTCTATGAAGTATATGATCCCTATGCTTTTGCGTTGCAACTTTCTGATCATGATTTATATTTATTCAATCAAGGTAAGCTATGGCAGGCTTATCGCATGCTTGGGGCTCAACCGGTTAGGAATGCAGGCGTTGATGGAATGCGCTTTGCAGTATGGGCTCCGAATGCCGAACGCGTCAGCATAGTAGGTGATTTTAATCATTGGAACGGCAAAATGCACCCGATGAAGGTGCATCACGCCAGCGGTGTATGGGAATTGTTTATTCCAGAATTACTCTCCAATATTCATTACAAATTTGAAATTCGCAATCGCAATAGCGGTGAAATTCTCGTCAAGACGGATCCCTATGCCAAGCAATACGAATTGCGCCCCAACACTGCGGCACTGATCCCTGCCCATAGCTCTTATCATTGGCAGGATGCCTCCTGGATGGCACACAGAGCCGATTGGGATTGGCTGCATGCACCGCTGAATATTCTTGAAATTCATGCCGGGTCATGGAAACGGCACCCGGACGGACGTTTCTATACCTACCGAGAACTAGCAGAGCATCTATTGCCTTACGTGCTGGAAATGGGCTTTACACATATTGAATTGATGCCCGTCTCGGAACATCCTCTGGATGAATCATGGGGTTACCAAACAACGGGATATTTTGCCGTCACCAGTCGCTTCGGCTCACCGGATGATTTCCGATTTTTCGTAGATGCTTGTCATCAGGGGGGAATCGGCGTGATTCTGGATTGGGTGCCCGCGCATTTTCCTCAGGATACTTTTGCACTGGCACGCTTTGACGGTACCGCCCTATACGAACACGAGGATCCACGCCTAGGGTTTCATCAGGATTGGGGTACTTATACCTTCAATTATGGTCGCAATGAAGTGAAATCCTTTCTTTTATCCAGCGCTCATTTTTGGTTATCCGAATTTCACTTGGATGGATTGCGTGTCGATGCAGTGGCTTCAATGCTCTATCTTGATTATTCCCGCAAGCATGGGGAATGGTTGCCAAACAAATATGGTGGACGGGAAAATCTGGAAGCAATTGATTTCCTTCGTGAACTAAATATCATGGTACATGGAGAATTTCCTGGTGCACTGACACTGGCGGAAGAATCCACTGCCTGGCCTGGAGTATCACGCCCCACTTATGTAGGTGGTTTGGGCTTTTCGATGAAATGGAATATGGGTTGGATGCACGATACACTATCTTACATGCACCAAAATCCTATCTACCGGCGCTACCATCACGAGCAGCTGACTTTCAGCCAGCTCTATGCGTATACCGAAAATTTTGTGCTACCGTTTTCGCATGACGAGGTCGTGCATGGCAAGGGCTCGCTTTGGAACAAAATGCCCGGAGATGCCTGGCAAAAATTTTCCGGCGTGCGCCTGCTATTGGTATATCAAATGACATGCCCAGGGAAAAAACTCAATTTCATGGGCAACGAATTCGCGCAACAACGCGAATGGCGCGTGAGTCACGAATTGGATTGGCATTTGTTGGAACAACAGCCACATGTCGGCGTGCAAGCTGCTGCGCGCGATTTGAATCATTGCTATCAAAATATCCCGGCTTTGCATCAACTTGACTTTACCGCTGAAGGCTTTCACTGGATCGACTGTCAAGATGCCGATCAATCAATAATCAGCTACCTGCGACGCGCGATGAACGGATCATTTATTCTGGTCGTTCTCAATTTCACTCCGGTTCCACGTACTGGCTATCGCATCGGCGTGCCCGCTGCCGGCATCTATCGGGAAATTTTTAATAGTGACTCCACTTATTATGGTGGCAGCAATGTCGGTAATTTAGGCAATATTGCCAGTGTGTCAGAACCCTGGATGGGGTTTGCCGACTCAATGGCAATTACGTTGCCACCGTTAGCGGGCGTTATTTTTTCTTGGCAGGAGTTGTCCGTTGATTAACAGTTAATTCATTAATCAAAATCAAAGCGAAACAGTCTGCGAAAACATATTGATCACCACAATCCCCGCAACAATTAGAATCAAACCGACCATAGCGGGGATATCTAACGACTGCCCGAAAAAAACCCAGCCGCTCAACGCAATTAATACCAATCCGGCACCGGACCAAATGGCATAAGCTACCCCCACCGGAATGGTTTTGAGCGTCAGAGAAAGCAAATAAAAAGCCAACACATAACCCACAATCACTACAAGGGATGGCCACAAGCGGGTAAATCCCTCAGATGCCTTCAGACACGAGGTTGCAATCACTTCACTGATAATCGCGACTGAAAGAAAAATCCAGTGCTGCATTCCAATAACTCCAATTTTTGCATTACCCGGTAGCAACATGCATTAATTTAAACATCTAAAATCAACTTCCGCAATGGAATGCCAGGTTTTTACTTAGCCTTAACACTAGGCCATTACAACTTGCTTACTGCGGTATCTGATAAAACCAAACAAACACAGTCCAACAAACAGCATGACATAAACTTTCGGCTCCGGAACAGGAAGGAGATTAACCGCAACATCGGAACCCACTGCTGCCATGGTTCCAGAGTAAATCAAAGTTGAATTATCGGGAAAAACGACGGATGCTGTAATCACCATTCCGATCAGATTGGATACTATCGCAGCATAGTCACCATTACTTGCAACATCGGGATCCCACAAAAACTGGAATTTATCGAGCGGATCATAACCAGTAAAGTTGAAACCGAATTGCAGTGCGTTATTCACGCCAAACAATGACGAAACCCCATTGCCAGCTTGATCATGTACGAAATCCGAATCTTGCAAACCACCAAATACCAGAGACTCTCCGGGTATACACCCCGTGCCGCCACACTGCGTGCCGGACAAATCAAACACAAGGCTTTTAATCAAACCACCGGTGCGGTTAACATTCGCAATATCTATCGTAAAAGAATTAAGTGGGCCAAGGTTTTTTACAAAAATCGACCCTGATGCACCTGCATAACTCACTCCACTTAACAACATTGCGAAACCAAAAGCCAATGCGATTCTTTTCATACTTTTGAGTATTTTCATTATCTTTCCTTCTCAAGTAAAAATAGGATGTGATCAACACATTGCGGACACACCAGCTTAGCAAGCTTTAACAATTCGCCGCAACCGCTCATATTAGTAAGTTGGAACTTTTGTACCCAGACATAGGGTTGCTACGAATGACAGTTATAAAATACAGAAGTGGTCTCCAATTTCTGGGCAAACGTTTGGTTTAGGAATTATTGCTCACTCATCAGCTGGCAGCTGAGTGAGCAATAATAGACCTGATTCAGTATTATTTCCCAAGTTTGATATTTGCAGTTCCCATCGCAAGAGCGAGTGGAAAGTATTTTGCCACTGATTCTTTGATCTCGAATCCCGATCCCATATGCATTCAGATAGAGATAGACTTCTTTAAATGTGCTATCCAGACCACATCTTTTCTCCGCGCCCGTCCAGCACGAGACTCTTGTTGTACGTAAATACCTCTGGATTAATACAGCGTGGACGATACGCACTAATTTTATCGAAGTTCTAAATCCACTCACAAACTGAAAATCAGGATATTACTATGCATTAAGGCATTAACCTTATTCATGAAGAAACTCATCATCAAGTACATACCCGGACAAAATTCAAATTTGAATAATGATGTGACTTCGATTATGCTATCTGAAAAAATGATAAACCCAAAATATATAGGAGATTAAATGATTAGATTTTCACTATTGGCTGTTGTATTTGCGTTATTAACATTAGCAGCATGCGAAGGTAAAAAAAGTCTTGATGGCTACCCTATGGATAAGCCACCTCCATCAGCATATGCTCCCAGAGATTCGGAGCCTACTTTTGATACAAGCGATACTCAAGAAGCAAATAAAGAAAAATCAAGTAAAGATCAAGAATAATGTCATGATGCACCACTACTTTGATGGCATCGCGGCATCGGAAGTAGTGGTGTGTGAAGTGCCCCTCTTGGACTACACAACGCGGAAGTCAAGTTAATTTCCACCCAAGCTAGTTAAATCGAACTCAGGCGACTTGCGTTTGAGGGCAAGAATTCATGCTTTGGCAGTGAAATGTGTGTTGCTTAAAAGCAAAGATCGTTATCCAGCCTGTTGGGTAAGCGTCAACTCAATACCTTGCAAGAATACCAACTCATACTCTGCAATGCGAGATAATCCAAGCCTTTTTCCATCGATCATACGCTCTATCGCTCATTCATCCTTCGCAATGAAACTTAACCGAGAATCACCAGCCGATTACAGTATAGTAATAGATCGGACCTGCCGGATTCAATAATTGGCACCGCCGGAAAAGAGCCGATTTATTAGGAGACTATCCTCTTCTTGCGTCTTTCAAGCTTCAATGATTGAGCTTTCTGATCCCAAAAACGCGTTCTACCGCTAATTATTCGATCACTCGGTGTTAAATCATTCATATAGCAGACTTCGATCATTCCAGTATCTTGATCCTTGGAAAATACCTCTGGCACTATTTCCTCTCCAAGTATTTCCTCCAGGGCCACTTTAACTTTGAATTCCTCAGAATATTACTTGCATTTCTTATCTATCTCATTGCTCCACTTGCGTTATGCAATGACTGAGCTTAACGACCTATTCTATTTTACTGGCTCCGCCCCTCATCGCATATTATTGAAGTAATCATCGAAGTATTTTGTGTGAAATCGTTTGCTTTGACAGTTATTTTTTTCTAAAAAATCTTAAAAACCAATATAGCTCCATTAAATTGCTGACTTAAAACCTGCTTGAGTGATTTACTAAATTCGTTATATACTACAAAACTTACTTTGAGAAATTTTATAAGGAAAATCAAACGATGAAATATACTCTTCTTTTAGCTGCAACTTTATTAGTTTTAGCATTATCTGCATGTGGCGGCAGACCTAGTCAAGCGTTGCCGGAACAAGAAAAAGAAAACTATGAAAAACTTATGCGTGGAGAAGAAATTGAATGCCCACACGGTCTTGACGGTAATGGTAATTGCTTAAAAGAAGGGGCTGATGCTCGTCCATATGGTGGAACCAGCAAACCAGGACATTAATATTTTGCAATCAATAAGAAAATAGTTTCAATTTCTTGTGAAATAATAACCGCCTCAGTGGCGGTTTTTTTATTCTCCGAAATAATGAAATAGCAAATCTTCCGGTAATAAATCACAAACTACGCGTGAGTAGTATTTATTCAGCACAGCAAATCATCCCACAACTACTCCCTTTATTTATTGCCCGCTAACCGATGCAATTTCGCGGCATAGATTATCGGCGACAAACCCTATCAGTAACAAGATCATGAATCGAGAATAATTTTTTCAGGACGAGGGCTTGTATTTCCTGTTTATCGATTAGATATCTATTTCGATATGCTTTATGAGACATGTTAGTATTGCTGTTATCTATAGTAAATTCTGAATATAATTCAGAGCAGGAGCAACTCATAGGATACAACATGCGCCAGACTTGAGCGCTGAGCACGGACCTCGAATAGAGATAGTCAAGAATCATGTAATGCAAGTAACCAGAAATCATAACAGTATTGCAAGATAATTATGAAATGTAAGAACCATTATTGTTGTGCAAGTCATTCTTGTTCCTGACAGTAATGGTTAAACAAAATCAGGCAGAAAGGGGGCCATCGTGAAACAATCATTAAAATCATCAAGAAATCAGCTGCTATCTTTTATTTTAACCTTGTTTATTTTCGCCGGAGTTTCTGCTTGCACACTAATCCCGGAAACCGATCCTGAACGCGGTGCAACTACTGTCACCCAAGATCTATTTGGAGATAGTTACACAACGGTAAAATACCTTGATCAAGGCTGGGATATTGCTGATAGCCTGTGGTTCTATACTACCACGCAAGGATCGAATCTGATGCCTTATGATTTTTTTATGGCATTGGAACAACCGAAAAAACCCGGGCTTTTTCGTGCCGATGAGAACATGAACCTCTATCGTTATCTCCCTCAGAAAGCAACCTCCAGCAATCCAGATGCATTGCCCGTCGGATGGGTTAAAGATAGTTACAAGGATAAAGAATACATAGGCTTAACTTGTGCGGCCTGCCACACCGGGCAAATAAATTATAACGGCGTAGGTATTCGTATTGATGGCGGCCCGGCCAGTGCAGACATGGATAGCATCATGAAGGATATTGCAAAAGCCATGCATTACACTCAAAGGAATGAGGAAAAGAAAGACCGATTTATCAAAAATGTCCTGGCGCGCGGTAATTACAAATCAGAAACTGAAGTATTAAGCGATCTGGAAAAATATAAGCAGCGTCTCTCCAGCTATATTACTATAAATCGCAGTATTGACGATGACGGTAACAATGTTCCCTACGGTTACGCGCGATTGGATGCGTTTGGTCGCATTTACAACCGTGTGCTGGAACACCTCGTCAATGATAAGGTGTTAAAAGAATTGTTGAGTGATGGTGGTGCGCTGGGCAATACTGGCATGACTGAAGCAGAGCTCAATAAAATCATGCAAAATGTAGACCAGATTATGACCGGCGATCAGCGTGATCATTTGGTTGAGCGTCTTACCAAAACACTCGAGTGGGAACAATTAGGGAAATTGCGTCAGAAATTGTTTAACCCGCCTAACGCACCTGTCAGCTATCCTTTTTTATGGGACATTCCACAACATGATTATGTGCAGTGGAACGGGTTGGCTGCCAATGCCGGGTTAGGTCCTCTTGGACGCAATACCGGGGAAGTTATCGGGGTTTTTGGTACGTTGGATTGGAAAGAAGAAAAAGGATTTAGTATTTCAACCCTTATCGGCGGACAAGCCGCTGGAACTAAAAAAATTAGCTTTGATTCTTCTGTAAATGTGCATAATCTAAGCAGAATTGAGTCACATCTGGATAAACTGCAGTCCCCTGTATGGCCGAAAGATATTCTGGGAGAAATAGACAAGGAGCGTGTTTTTCGGGGCAAGCTATTGTTCAATCAGTATTGTGAAAGCTGCCATGCCAGAATTGATCGCTCCGATCCGCAACGTCGCATCATTGCACATATGTCCCGAGTCAGCGACGTAGGAACAGATCCTGTTATGGCCAAAAACGGCAGGGAATATCAGGGCTATTCCGGTATTTTGCGCAACCAATATGTGAGCGTGGGTATTGGGGATATTCTACTCGACCAGAAAGCACCCGTTGCCGCATTATTGACAAAAGCGACCTTAAATGTAGTAGCTACTCCCGATCCCGACAAATGGTTTCTTCGACGTTGGACCGATTGGCTTGTAGATATCGCCACAGCATTTGTTCGTAATAAAATTAACCCTTCGCTTAAGCACGGCGATTATGACCCGGACACAACCGTCGATCCGTTTGCTTCATTAAACGCTTATAAGGCGAGATCATTAAATGGCATTTGGGCAACAGCACCTTATTTGCACAACGGGTCAGTACCAACACTCTACGATTTATTACTGCCAAAAAAACGCGAAGGCGATCCAGAAGATGATGAATATCGTCCTGACGAGTTCCAAGTGGGATCGCGTGAATTCGACCCTGAAAAAGTTGGCCTTAAAAGTGAAGGATACAAAGGTTTTACCTTTGATACCAGTTTAAAGGGTAATAGTAATGCGGGTCACGAGTACTCATCCGGCGGGACAGCTCAATCTGATGGTAAGATTTTGCCGAAACTCAATAAAGAGGAACGGTTGGATCTGCTTGAATATCTCAAAATTCTGTAATTAGAATCTTCAGCTATCATTTATTAATGGACAGGGAGTGATGAAATGAGTACAAATTATCTAGAACGCTACGATGCTACCGCCGACGTAGAGAAATTCCCTTTGGTTCGACGTTGGATGGATACCGAGCCTTTACCTTTTTTTAAGGAATTGCGCGCTAAGCGGCCCATTCTGATAACACCCGACTGTACACTGGTAACCCGGTTTGATGATGTTAGAGAAATACTGACTATGTACAAGGTTTTTACCGTCAAGCCGTATGTTCCGAAAATGGATAATTATCTGATGGCGCATGATGATGACGCACTGCATACGCGGGAAAAATCATTGATGCAATTTATGCTGAATCGTGACGATTTGCCGCGCGTACGTAATATGATTGCGGATATTGCCAAAGGGATTTTGAGTAATGCTAATGGCCAAATTGAAGTGGTGAATAGTTTCTGTCGCATGGTTCCGGCCACATTAGTACAAAAATATTTTGGGCTGACAGGAGCCAAAAGAGAAGATCTGATTGAATGGTCCTACTGGAATCAATATGATACTTTTCATAACCAACCTTTCGATCTGGTTCCTCCGGAATTGTCGCAGCGCATTATTGATCGCCATAACGAGACTTCCAAGAAGCTTAGCGACTATATCACTATGTTGATTGCAAAGCGCCTTCTAGCGGTAAAAATTGAAAAATTAACATTTTCCACTATCGTTAGATTGCAAGATGATATTGTTACTCGAATGTTGCGCACCAGTTTTGCGAAAGAACTGGATTTCGACATTAAGCGCTTAGGTATCAATGCAGGTGGATTGCTGATTGGCGCCATTGAGACGACCGCTCAAGCCGTGGCTCAGGTTTTGCAATACCTGTTTCAACATTCGGTGTGGCTGGAGAAGGCAAAAACCGCTGCACAGAAAGATGATCCTACTGAATTCGATGGCATTGTCTGGGAAGCTTTACGTTTTGTTCCGATTACACCCTATTTGTTCCGGACAACCGTAAGCGACTATACTGCGGCAAAAGGCACCGATCATGAAACAGTATTGCGAGCAGGTACTTATGTGTTACCAGTAACATTATCCGCTACATTCGATGAACGAGCCTTCGAGTCACCGGAAGAATTTATCCCGCAACGTAACTGGTATAATTATTTTCATTTTGGATTCGGCGATCACGAGTGCTTGGGACGTTATGTCGGCATGGTCATGATTCCTGAAATGGTGCGGCAAGTATTTCTTCAGAAGAATGTTGAACCAGAAGGCAATATTGATTATAAATCCGGTCCATTCCCGGAATCATATATCCTGTCTTGGAATACACAGTGAAATTTTCGGTTTTTTGTAATTTTACCGTTATCGGTATCTACATAAATCTGTTCAGATAAGGATAAAAGGAAATTACTACAGCCTAGACCCCACCCTTGGCATCAGCTAGAGAAGTGCAGTGTTCTATCGTAAATTATTTGTATTTTTCATCATAGAACACTGCTAAATTACCTTATAAACTCGAGTCGAGGCTCATAAAACTAAGCAGCAAGTGGATTTGCATAGTATTTGTGTTTAAATTCCGCTAACGATACTTACTCCAATCTTTCAATTTCTTTATCAATATTTTGGTTAATTTCTTGTTTTCTTGTAGTCGCGCTCTGATTCTCCAGCAAGGCACCATTCTTTTAGAAACCCCGCGATACTAATGGAGCATCAATGTTTGGGAAAGATTTGTTCACTAAAATAAGCGCATACGAAGCGAAAGACCACCCAAGACATAAGAAGCTGTTTTTTAAACAATGATTCAAAATCCTGAGCAAGAAACTTCTACTTTAATACGGGAGCCCCAGAAATATGCATCAAAAGTACTTATAATTCAGAATATTCTTAAAGAACAAATCAAATTTCATTAATTAAGCAATTTATTATGCTTCTATGTAGGAATTCTAGAAGTAAAGAAAATTTGAACTAAAAATTTATGCCATTAATTTAAATTCTTATTAAACTTTATCCAAATATCTTAATAATCATATAAATTCTTATTTTTCTTACAAAGAGATATATTATAATTACATGCAAAAGCTTTCCAAGAAAGAGAAGAATTTTAATTGATAGCTTTTTTATAATATTGAGCAATTGTATAATCTTTTAAATTGAGGTCGCAAAATGATTGATTCTGGACCCGGAGTGTTAACAGATCCCATTTCTGGTAATCACATTGTTAAAGTGTGCCGAGATCAAGGTGTGAAAGTTAATTCAGTTGCACAATACGTCGTTAAGGGGCTAAGTAACGGTGAAGCTGTAGCTATTATTGCCAGACCCTCATTGAGAAAAGCTCTCATGGACTTTTTTGTGACTCAAGGTCTCGATGTGCAGTCTTTTAAGGACCAGGGTCAAATAAAATTCTTAGATGCGGAATTCCTGCTATCAAGCTTATGGATGGATGACGGAATAGATGCAGAAGCTTTCGAAAAATTCGTTTCAGATCCCCTTGGGGTCATGAAACTAAAATATGACAAAATTCGTATCTTTGGTGAAATGGTTGACGTGCTTTGGCAAAAAGGAGCATATGACGAGGCTATGCAGCTTGAGGATCGATGGAATGATTTATTCAAAAAAATTGAATTTTCACTACTTTGCACCTATTCTTTTAGCCATCTCGACCCCAGCACCTATGATGAAGCTTTGGAGCGTATCTGTAGGTGTCATACACATCACATTCCGTTAGAAGTTTCTGACCTCTCCATATCGTCTGAGGCGAATGAATTATTAGATAGTTTTGGATTGGCATGGAAGCGTATTATTGAGAAATTTAATTCATTCACTTCCGTTGCGCCGCCTATTCCCCCTGCTTAAACAGCAATTACTAATTCCATAATCCCATTAACCTTCTGGGATGAAGCGAGGAAGGTTATATTGAGTGTTATTTGTTGTACTCAGGGATTTTCTTTCGTTTCTACGACAGAAAACATTATACGATACTCATAATTAAATCCCGGGCTGTAAACTATCGGTTTAAGCAGCTTTAGCATCGATTACCCAACGATCAGACTCATTTTTCACTATGCTGTAACACTCACACGCATGGATTTCAAGTTTTTCTCTACACTTGAGTTGTATCTGGCCACGAGAATAATTTATCATTCCTTCCTCCTGTAATTTTTTTGCAATCACCGTAATGCTTTCGCGGCGAACACCTAGAATATAGGCGATCAATTCCTGAGTTATTGATAAATTACTTGAATTACCACGATCAAAACATGAAAGAAGCCACGTGCACAATTGCTGTTCTAATGCATGCCGACGATTACATGCCGTAGCCTGGGATATTTGTACAAAAAGCGTCTGAGCATAGCGTAATAGCAATTTCTTTAATGTACCAGCACGAC
Organism: Nitrosomonas ureae; assembly: GCF_001455205.1. Taxonomy (NCBI): domain Bacteria; kingdom Pseudomonadati; phylum Pseudomonadota; class Betaproteobacteria; order Nitrosomonadales; family Nitrosomonadaceae; genus Nitrosomonas; species Nitrosomonas ureae. The sequence goes on along the minus strand of NZ_CP013341.1, from coordinate 1,421,234 downwards.
GGCCTCCACTTCGAGCTAAGATGTTTTTCAATTCTCTTACGGAAATTCGATAAGCTTGGCCTTCAATTTTGGTGATCGCTTGTGTCAGGGTTTTTGCATTATTACCCAGCACTACGGAAATTCCGATTATCCCCTCATTGCCTACCATGGCTACTTCCACACAAGACCCATCTTCCAGGCAACATAATAGAGACACCGTAGCGGTAACTGGAAAATAAACATATTGCAACATATCATTATCTTCAAACAGCACTTCGGAATGAAGCAATGTTACAAGCTCTAAATGAGGTGCTAAGCTGTCGAGCTCCGCTGCTGTCAATGCGCCTAGAATACTATTTTCTTGAAAAGTATAGGAAGTATTAGTTAACATGATGATAGCCCCGACTTGGAAAAATATTATTGTTTTGTTCAGAATAATTCTACAGACATTTTTCTTTGAATCATCGTGCTCTGGAAGATAAAATATACAATCAATTACTTACATAATCTTTATGGAGCGTTACTTGATAACATTTGAATATAACATAGAAATGTGAAGAATTCATAAAGTCCATTAAGATATGAATATATGGCAAGCTAAAAATGGCAATATAAACGGATGATATGTGCAGAACCGACCTGCATGAAGAAGTCAATCGACTCTCACAACAAGCACCATCTTAATTTTTCCTGATGTCCGTAACCCCCGATTTCATAGGACTAAAGCTAGCTTAACTTTCAGAGAAACTCCAAGAATTTGTATAATTCCGTCAATGTCATAAACTCAACACTTCAAGTTATTTATCCTTTGATTTGGATTTAGCCACTTCCGAAAGAACAGTCATTATCTGCTGACGCAGACTAGGGCTGGCACCCAGTACTATTCCCGAGATTAAAACCGTCAGCACAATGTCGCTAGTTTTAATATTGGATTTAGCAACGATATTTCCTATCGCGGATCCCAATTGAGCCGTGGAATCATCAGAAATCTGCGTGGTCAAGCTATCGCTTTTCAGTGGTGCGCTGTGACCTTGCTGTGAAATAATTATTAGCAATAAGGCAGCAAATAAAAACACCCCGCCACCAACAATCGCTCCAGCTTGCCAGTAAGGCATTGCCTCTGCTAATGATAAATACAAGCCAATAAGCACAAAAATCATACCCACGACCATTGCCATCACGGATAATCCCAGAAAGGCCATGATTATGGCCAATCTGACTGATCCTTTCCATAACTTGGCTGTTTCAGCAGCAAGTATCTCGGCCAACAATTTTGGTAGCATCTATGCCACGTTGATAGTTAGCGTCTATTACTCAGTAGCATACCGATTATAAAACCGCTGCCAAAGGCAACCAGCGCGCTGGTTAATGGTCTTTCTTCGATATATTTCTCCATATTCTCTCCGGCTTCTTTAGCTTGATTCTTAACAGTCTTCTCGGCATCGTGAGCTAAGTCAGAAACGTTCTGCCCCTGTTTTTCTGCCAGATCCTTCACTGAAGTCAATATCGAACCGATATCATTCCGCAAACTGGCGAAATCTTTCTTTATTTGATCCATTTCTTTACTAAATTCATCTGCTGTTGCCATACCTTAACCTCCGTTTGAACTTAAGTTCGATAATTGACAATCAAATCACAAGAAATTTAATTTGTTCTTTAGACAAGAATGTCTCAAGCAATATCTAACAGGAATGATCTCATTTTATCTTTCAATTCACTACTGATTATAGAGATCTCTAAGAATTTACATATTAAACAAATAAATAATTGCCAATACGCTTACTGGCACTCCGAGTAGCCATGCTAGAAAATATTTACCCATTTGAGCCTCCTTTTAATTTGTGATAATTAGTTTGTTCACCTAATCGATAATCAATTAGACAATTGGTGGCAATATGTATATTTCTTAAGAAAACTTAGTGAGTGTATACGAATTTCACAAAGGTTACACTCCGCAATCGTTTCTATATATCGCACAACCATAAAAAGATACTACAGTATCAATTTCTAAGGGTATGTGCGGCAACACACAAAGAAAGACAATGGGCACACTTACAATAACAGATATGACGATGCAAGCAGAGCAGACACATATCAGGAATATTACTTATCGCAACAATTTAAAACGTTAATGTTGATGATTTGTTTGAGTAATTTTAATTGGAGGTAAAGGCTGCGACGTCCATAACTGCACTAAAGTGATCCCTATAGCCAGAATGGGAGGACCGATGAAAATACCGATAAAACCATAAGCTATGATACCTCCCGATGCACCAAGAACAACCAATAGGAAAGATAGATTACTTCCGCGACTGATGAGATAAGGCCTGACAAAATTGTCAATACTACTGATCACAAAAATACCCCACAACACCGTGAAAACCGCCCACCCGTAGGATCCTTCATAGAGAAACCAGACACTGACACCTCCCCAAATTAAAGAGGGTCCCATGGGTATTACTGAGAGAAAAAAAGTCGCAGAGCCAAGTAAAAACGCACCTGATGCCGATACTCCTGCGATAAGAAAACCTATCATAGCCGCTATAGCTTGTGCCAACGCTGAACCAAAAATACCATACACCACTCCTGTAACCGTATTGTGAATTTGCACTAAAGGATCAGTGCCAAGACTGCCATCCAGAAGTTTCGCGACCCCATTGTGCAGCATTTGTATCAGCGCTTCACCGTCACGATAGAAAAAGAAACCAATAAATGCGGCAAAAACCATTTGCAACAAACTCTTGCCGATCACATTACCCAGATTAAGGAGAAAATTCTTGAGCGGTTCAAGCAATCCGGTGAGCAGCATGCCTACTTCTTTCCCTCCTGACATCAATCCTTTCCAGTAGCGGATAAATTGCTCACCAAAGAATGGAGTATCTTTAAGCCATGCAGGGGGTTCAATCGAACCTTGTTGCATAAACACTTTGACGGCATCGATTATGGCGGTAACATTGTCTGCCAGACTGAAAGCAAGCAACGCTGATGGAATGATCACCAGCAGTATCATTCCCCCTATCATCAACAGTGACGCTAGCGTGGTGTTTCCGCCTAATGCCCTGCGCAACTGCAGATGAATCGGCCAAGTCGAAATACATACCACCATCGCGAACACGATCGCGGGAATAAATGGATGAAGAATCTGGTAACAACCCATAAGCAGAATGGCGATTACAACTAGCCGGGCAAACTGCAGAATATATTCCTTTGTGTTCATCCTGGACGCTTCCAGATTACGCATAATTCAATTTGAATGTACCCCATTCAGAAATAAAATCGACAACCGAAAGTATGCAAGTTTTGAAGAGAACAGTTTCGTAAGCAGTGAAACCATAGAATTTATAAGTAAATTAAACTTCTCCAAACTGTATCAACTTTGATTTCAGAAATTTTCATTACCTGTTGGTTCAATAGGCTGGACAGCGTTCATACTGTGTCTGAGATTCGCAAGGGAAGAATAAACGACTTTCCGAATCCGGTTGACTCCACCGAGTGGACGATGTTCGAGTACAGCATGCCAAGGCGTATATGAAAGATTTTCGCAAAATTTATGCTGTTCCGGATTATCAAATTCCTGTTGGGGAATGATGATAGTTGCAACCTGAAAGAAGGGCGCCTCACTTTCTTTCCACTCGTTCGTGACTCTTTCGATACTGAGCGCAGCTCCTGCTGCTGTACCGGTATCGCGCGTCTGAATCAAAAACTCAAAACAAGCATCGTTCGTACTCAGATGTTGCTTCATCGCTGCACGCAGGTAATTAGGATCCTTAAACTGGATCTCCTGGGGAGTGTTATCCAATTGATTACAGGGTCTTACGGAATATTTCATTGCACGGCGGTATGATCCTGAACCGAGTTGATAAGGCACTGCAGACCAATACCGTGTGTAAAGTGGATTCGCAATCTTTTTACTGTTGATCTTCGCCGCAATGATTGATCCCTCAATGCCCAGCGAGAGAGGTACCGATAATTGACTCAGCAGATTCGAGCTGCTGAGCGACTGGACTAAGCCTAAATATTTCTGTGGATCGTTAATGAAGAATGCAGGATGACTAATCATTAAGAAATCCTGAGTACTACGCTCATCGGGCAGGAGTTTTTCGCCGGGAATTCCCATCAATTTGATGGACATTCCTCGTCCGTCCCCTTCTTTGTCTTCACGGAATGGATCACTATCGCTGTTTGAGAAACGAATCCAGGCTTTATAAAGGGCATTAGCCTGGAAGACGCCATGCTGATGTTCATCTTGAAGCGTTTCATTGACCCGGAAATCCGCCAACACACAGCCATGCGCTTTAGGGTGAACATGGCGCAATGCAGGAAGATTACTCATATAACGTGACCTGACCGTCTGTTCAATAATCTCTTTAATGGCCAATGTTGCTGCTTCCTCATCTGGCCAGGGTGATTCGCCAATTTCTGCATCATACTCAATGCTACTGTCATATTGTGCCAGTTGAATGTTGGATCGCACTGTGCCTACCAACGAGCTTTCCGATGGAGCTCCGCAAGCGGTTAGCAACATCAATAATGATAAAAAAACCGCTGGAACTGGAAAGATTGAACGAATAGGGAATGAATGCATAGTGATCTCACAGTAAAGTAGAGAATTCAATTTCCTGGAAGATATACTAAATTCCAAGGCTCCAGTTTAATCCTTTATATTTTTATAGCTTTCCAGATTTATTGGCCTGTAATTACTTGGCGTAATTCAGGAAATAAAGAAAAATTTTTGACTGATTGAAAGTTTTGCAGAAGTAGGCTGTCGAGTATGTGCGATAGCGCACGAATAGCTGCTATTAATGAATTACGCAAACATGGAAACTAGTTAGACGTCATGCTTTTTTGAAATCTTTTTGTAGAGCTTGACGGGCTCCGCTTGTCTTTTTCGCATCCGAAGATTGAGAATCTCTACGGTAACGGAAAAAGCCATTGCAAAATAAATGTAACCCTTAGGCACATGAACCCCAAATCCTTCCACCATCAGAGTAACGCCCACCAGGATCAGAAAAGATAGTGCAAGAATTTTGATCGTGGGATGTCCGTCCACAAAATCTCCAATCGTTTTTGCCGCCACCAGCATCACCAACACTGCCAATATGATGGCAATCGCCATGAGGGTGACTTCATCAACCAATCCAACCGCCGTAATGACTGAATCCAAAGAAAATACAATATCCAAAACCGCAATCTGAAGCAGAACCATCCCCAGGCCGGAAACCACCACATGAGCCCCTCGCTCCTCGACCCCTTCCAAACTATTGTGAATTTCATGTGTCGCTTTGGCAATTAAAAACAAACCTCCTCCGACCAAAATGATATCGCGCCCGGAAATCTCATAGCCAAAAACCGTAACCCATGGTTCGGTTAAACCCATAACCCAGGAAATTGAAAATAGCAATGCCAAGCGCGCTATCATTGCGAGCCCAAGCCCCATTCTTCTAGCGTAAGCCCGTTGATTCTCAGGAAGCCGTCCGACAAGAATGGAAATGAAGATAATATTGTCGATTCCCAGGACAATCTCTAACGCGGTTAAGGTACCCAATGCAATCCAGGCCTCAGGACTTGTCAGCCATTCAAACACAGAATTCCCTCTTTTTTCTACGGTTGATCATAGGTATATAGAATCGATGGCTAGTCATTTAGCAGAATTATATTTCTACACACGCACTTCATGCACTTGCTTGATAAATGCATCTTTGAAAGGACCTAAAAATTTAACATCCATTAGAAATGATTTTGTTGCAAACAAAAATAAAGGCATACTGCTGCTGGTTGTATTATTTTAATTCCGGTTTTTATGAAACAGCAACAAGACAAGTGCCAAACAAGGTCAATGAACTATGAACGTGGGGTTTTCTTATATCAGTTTCCTTCGACTGACAACCAAAGCCAACGTATCAACAGAAAGCCTAGCATACTGATAAAAGCTACACCGCAAAATGCCACGAAACCCAATAGTCCCACAAAAAGACGACTGTGCGTTACCGTTTTTTCCGGTTGTTCAAGATAATCATTGAGCAATTGAACATTACGTTGATTGGCTTTCCACATGAAATCCGAGACATCCCCTAACACAGGAATTATTCCCAAGATCGCATCTAATCCGATATTGAAAGCCATTTTTAGAAGGATTGACTTGGGAACGCCCATTTGAGCTGCTTGTGTCAGAATGTGACTTGAGATTACTGCCCCTGCGGCATCCCCGATCCCGGGAATCAATCCGATCAGTCCATCCAGACCAAACCGTATTTGTGTTCCTGGAATACGGAAAGTGTTGTCTAATAACCATGCCAATCGATTCAGCTTATCTTTTGATTGTTCGATCTGAACTTTATTCATGTAATCTTATACTTGAAAATATAAAAATAGTGGGAGATAAAATTTTATGTGACAGTTTAAACTAATCGGAACCGATCATTTTTAATAACGATCAGTAGCATCTTCAATCTTATCACCCGCATTCTCAATAGCGTCACTAGTCGCATCTTTGCTGTTCTCTATCCCTCTGTCTATTTTCTCACCTGCTTGCTCGGCAGGACCTTGTTGTTCTGCACAGCCGGCCAGTATTAACGATGACGATATCAGAAGAATTGATAAGATTATTTTATTCATGTCGCACACCTCATATCTAAAGTTGAATTATTTGTTATTTGTAGAAAAATGCCGGGGAAGTGTCACTTCGAGCACGCAAGAAAACCTATACATTGATTGTTAGAGATTCTTACTTACGCTCGAAATGACAAATGCAAGCTGACAAATGCAAGCTTTCCGGAGTTTCTTTAATGGAAAGGAACACTTCCACAATAGATTTCTCCACATTCATATCACACAGTAGCTGTTATTTAAATCTGGAAGCAGCCGATTTTATTGCACTACCCAGTGAATCCCACGCACTCTCAACACCAGACTTGAGATCTTCCCACGCATCTTCACTGGCCTCTTTGAGTTCCGCAAGCTTTCCATCCACCGCAGCTTGCTTGGATTTTAATTCTTCAATCTGCTTGTAATATTCGATTTGCGCATCAGCTTCTGCTTTATCTGCCTTTGCCTTGAGTTTATCGATCTCTGCGGCACATTCATCCAGCTGCGCTTGCAGCTTCTTTTCGTAGGCTTCTTTCATACTCATAACTATTCTCCTGTTTTGTTTAATACTGTTTATTGTAGGATTCAGCTCGAATCTGCATTGTTAATTATCAGAAAGATAAATAACTAACAATTTAGATTTGATTCGAGTCTAAGTCTGAGCAGCAGAAATGTAAATATGCATTAATAACTATCCCTGACTTTGTCTGCGCGATCTTCTATTCTGTCGGCTTCATCTTCAGCCGACTCTCTAAGCTGATCCGCACGATCCTCCATTTTGTCGGCCTGCTTTTCGCGCACCTTCTCCACTGCTTCTTTGGCATCTTCATCTGCTTCTCTTATCTGATCCGCTTTATCTTCCAGTCTGTCAGCCCGTGTCTCAGCATCATCCATTCTTTGAATGGCGCTTTGAGAATAGCTATTGGATGCAACGATAATAAACAAGAAAGCGCTTAAGGCTACGGTCATTTTCATTAAACTATTCATTTTGATACCTCCGTTTTACGATAAAAATATTTATTCACATTTTTTTGTAAAATCATCGACTTGCTTTTCAGCTTCTTCTTTGGCGATTCCATATCTTTCCTGAATTCTGCCGACCAGTTCTTCACGCTTTCCTTCAATAATATCCAGATCATCATTCGTTAATTCACCCCATTGCTGTTGCGCCTTACCCTTGATCTGTGTCCAATTACCTTTGATTTGATCCCAGTTCATAATAAATGCTCCTTGATTAAAATTGAGATAGCAATTTAATTGAGGCTCCTAACTTGCTAGATAAATTTGCAAACGTCAGTACCTTAATTGCTTTTATGAGAAATTACGATTTATATACCATTACAAAATTACACGGGCGGTGGACGTCGTCCCATTACCCAGAATACGATCGCTAAAACAACACCGATAACAAACAAAATCCAAGCCATTTCCATAGCAATACCTGCAACGCCGGTAATGCCTAATAGAGCGGCAATTATTGCTATCACCAAGAAAGTAATCGCCAAATTTATCATGAGTTTTCTCCTTGTTTAAGGCTCCAGATTAGCGCATTAACTTATTACATCAACCTGGAAAATAATATTCAGAAGCTATTGATGCTTCTGATCGATTGTGTCCCGCACTGCAGGCGTTACAAAGGTAATATTACCGCAGGAATTTTGTGTGGTATGTGCGATCACACACAAAGCACCAAGTTAAGCAGAACATCCTGATTGCCCAGGATAGCTCTGGTTTGTGTCATATGGAACAGTAAAACAGTCACCATGAATGAACACCATTGCAGGTATTCACTAAAGAAAAAGTTGGCGTAATACTGGAATATCGGTGCGAAGGTGGCAGAATTGCCCAATTTGTAGCGAGAGGACTATATGAGTACGAAGGATATCGCTGTGAGAAGGGTCTCTGGCCGTCGGGAAGGTATGTAGTTATTCTGTGGAGCTGAATATTTTCGATTACAGAGTTCATGAAAAGTGAACTCTGTAATCACAGCTGTATATTTAACTAATTCAGTTAGTTACATTTCCTGCAAAAGTCATCAACTTGTTTTTCAGCCTCTTCTTTTGCAATGCCGTATCTTTCCTGAACTTTACCAACGAATTCCTCGCGGCTTCCTTCAATAACGTCCAAGTCATCGTTAGTCAATTTGCCCCATTGTTGCTGGGCTTTACCTTTAACTTGCGTCCAATTTCCTTTAACTTGATCCCAATTCATAATTAACTCTCCTTAGTAAGTTTCTAATTTCATTAATTAAATTTATGCGATAACAAGAATAATGAATTATTTTTCTTATCATCGTTTTTTAAATTATCGGTTGAAATCGAATCTGTATGTGCGATAGCCAACATTTAATAACTTCTTGGGCAGCGTACTGGAAAGCAAGATCCAAGGATTCATATTTTATGACTACTCGTATACGAAGCTGAGACAAAAATGAGCAATGACATCAAAAACATTGCTTTCTGCAATGTTTTCTTTTGAAAATACTTTCTCGCAAGTATTGCTTTTGCATGAGTTTTATCTGTTTGTGAGACAGCGCACAGACGCAAGCGAGAATTGAAAGCACCATATTAAACCTGTTAATCAAAAAAGGAGCAATATTATGATTCATGGAAAAAAATTAACTCTAGCGTTAGCTATCAGTGCGGCATTCTTATTAACGAGTATGCCTGTCTTTGCTGACTATTCTCAGACACAAAATAAAATTGATGATAAAGAGAATTCCCCTAAGCAAGCGCAGCCCCATTCTTCATCTCACAAAAAAGATGATAGCAATAAGGCAGAACAGAATTCTTCTGAAAATGAAAAACGCGACATTAATTCAGGAGGACCACGTGAAGAGAGCCCTCAAAAAAGTTCTTACTAGACCTTGTTAAACTGCATGCAGGTAGCCATTGATATTCAGAGGTAATGGCTACCTTTTTTCTTTTTATTCGCTTCTTCATGGCAATCTTAAACTCAGAGTAGTAAATGCCTACTATCAACCGTTAGATGATTCTTTCTTTATAGGGCCCTCGTCGTACGGCTTCTATCCATACCCTATCCGCTGTTTCTTCTTTCCAGCTGCACCCGTACTAGAAGCTGATACGCATTAATGTAGCGGCTGTCAGCAAATTCCAATCCGGATTAATAATCGCTGTCTTGGATACCCTGGCTATAGCCTACTAGTTGATACTCGAGCACGTCCTCCATCAGGGTATGGCTGGATCAGCACAAATCCAATTTACAAAATATCTTATTTAATATTATGCATATAAGGAATTGCCCTTACGTGTCAGACCGAATATTCCGTCTCGCGCTTCTTCAGTATTATTTCGTATAGAGTTTTTTTGAAAAAATGATAGGAGCGTAAACGAATGACCCTAAGGAATAGGCAGTTAATCTTAATCCACTGGATAATTTTTTTTATCTTGGGATGCATTATCGGGAATAACAGCGCTGTTGCCGCTGAAATGAAACTTGCGGAAACAGAGAAAACCAAAAAATCCTCGGTTATTGCCAGGAGCCACAAAATACCCAAAGAAACTAATGGAGCGCCATTCAGTGCACAAGAAACCGTAGGGGAAACTCGGTTTGACTTTGATAATCTGACTAAGATAATGGAGAATCATAAAAATCCACTGTCTGCCATAACGCCCAATTGGCTCGATTTGGCGGTTGAACATCGGACGCGCTATGACGCCTACGATAATGGTTTCACCAGAGCTATCCCGGGTTTTAATGATCAGATTCATCAGCGGACAAGGTTTTTGATGGAAATCAAAAATATCATAGAACCTCTCAAGTTTACCCTCGAATTGACAGATATACGCGCGCCATTAGCAAATTTTGGACAAGACCGATCCCCACTTTTTGCCAATCACTTTGATTTTACCCAGCTTCATCTCGATTATTTATTCAAGAATTTTCTAGGAACAGGCTATAACGCGACATTTGAAGTGGGTCGATTTTTGCTGGAAACTGGAGAAGCAAGGCTGTTAGGGGGTCATCGATGGGGACCCTTTACGCCCACTTTTGATGGGATACGACTTGTAGTAGGAAACGACCAGGAAAAATGGGGTCTGCAGGTATTTGGCACCCGCCCGGTCAATAGAGAACCAACGCATATGGATTGGAATACGCCTGAAACTTATTTTTCAGGCGTGCAGGTTACGAATCGTGATCTACCCTGGGCTAACGTGGACTATTATTTCCTGCAATTAAATGAGGGAAATAAGCTCAGGAAACGTAATCTATCCACCACCGGCTTTAGATTGTTTGCCAAGCCGGTGGCAGGACAAATGGATTATGAAATTGAATCCATGTATCAGTTTGGCGATACCCAGGATACCAAGGTTTTTGCACATCGCCATCATGGTGAAATAGGCTATAGCTTTAAAACTTCAATGCCATTACGATTAGTTTACCTATTCGATTTTTCATCAGGAAGCCAGGATCCCAATAAGAATTTTGATATCTTGTATGCTAAACGCCGTGTGGAATATGGCCCCACCGGTATGTTCGGACCATTCTTTCCCTCCAATCTGATTTCACCGGTAGGTTTTCGCGCAACCTTTATACCGCGCCCTGATGTCAGACTTATGATGTCTCATCGCGCATACTGGTTAGCCAATAAACATGGCGCGTATGTAGGCAGCGGTCTACAAGATCCGACGGGGCAAGCCGGCACTTTCTTGGGCAATATGCTTGATATCAGTGTGGGGTGGGCTCCTCAGTGGAGTTACTTAAAGCGCATAAGCTTTGATATAGGATATAGTCATATATTCAAAGGCGACTATTTCGATAAAGTCCCACAAAGCCCGGGCATGGCGGATACGAACTATGGATATACCATGGCGACTATTAAATTTTAGTACTTCACATTAAAAATATTCTTGCCAATCATGCAAAAAAACAATAAGGAATCAGAAAGAATGAATTGGCTTCACAATGCTATATGTTTCGTTATCTGACAAAAAATGGATTCCTGTAACTGGGATCCATTGTTGTCCGGCCACTATGCTGGCGACCATTCAAAATGGAATCGTTGCATCCAATGAAAACAGAAACTGATCCTTTTTACCGTCGAACGGACGAAATGCCATGTCAATACCGTCCGCACGATCATAACGGATATTTTTCCGGATATTAATATTGCGAATAGGCTTCCAGCCTTTATTCCATCGTTTTATCGGCTTCCAGTTCATACCTAAGGTAACTGCATAATAATCTGCCGGTGCACTTATGAAAGGGATATTTCCTGCGTAACTCACCCCCTTGTTGTTCAACGCGGACAATATACGATAAGGTGAAAAAACACGCCAGCCGTTGCGGTCATGAAAGCGTTCCATACGAATGCCGACAGACAAATCGCGCAGCAGATCATAGGTCAGATGCGTATTGATGCTATACCATGCAGCATTCTGGATTCCACCCGGCAAATTGATATTGGCCGCCCAACCGTGGGTATGATGCAACACCATATGAGTCTTGGGCGTAAGCCAGTGTTGCAGAACAACACTATACATTAGCCAGGGTTCATCGGTAGCTGTCCGCCCATAAGTGCCGCCGAGTTGTGCCGCAGTTCGTCTGTCGTCACTGTTCCACAAGATATTTGCCAGCCCGCCCCAGTTATCGAGTTGCTTATCAAAACCGCCATCCCAACCGCCCGTCGCGCTGCCAGTGGTTGCACCGCCCTGAATTTGCCAGTTTCGATTAATCGTGTGACTGCCTAGAAGTCCGGTATGTGTAAACGGTTCGCCACTGTTCAGAATATATCCGCGTGTATAAAAGAAGTTATCCGGTGCCGGAACGGTTTCATATCCTAGGGGAGTATAGAAATGTCCAACTTTGATGTTGAGGCCACGGCCCATTGGCACGTAAGCCTCTAAATAGGCCTGCGGCAACGCGATTCCATACGTACGCGTCGAGTTGCAACACAAATTCAGATCCCAGTTTCCCCGATTTGAAGGTTCCCCGGTATTCTCATCGAATGCAGAGATGCCAAAAGCCTGGGTGTAGATGGCATCAGTACCGAACAAAAAATCAAAGCGGCCGCCGAGGTCCCACTTTGTACCTTCCGATTCGACATTCCGTTGTAAAAATATATTGAGCTGATTTAATTGAAACCGATTGGCACGATCGGCAAAGGTGACCGCCCCATTGAAACCATCTGCAGGATTGTTGGCATTATATGTCGCACCGCCGTTGATCCAACCCCCTAATTCCAGACCGCTTTGTTTAAGCAGATTTGGAAAACTATTGGCATGAGCATTGCAGATGCTCAACAAAAAAAGCAACAGAATTCCAGTATGGGCATATAACCTTGTTTTGTTATATTTGCACGCGTTATGCATTTTCTTCTCGCCTTATGTTCCTGATTGTAATAACTCAACGTAAAATGACAGAGACGCACCTTAACGTAACCGGGACAATGTTGCATACCGGGGAAACCCTTATTTTCTTTTCAGTGAAACCATTAGTAAAATTTAATGGAATAAATTACATCATCCATGTAGTTATCATTGATTCAATTGCTTAGACTTTATATCAATGAACAGAACAAATCCGCTTAATAATCTTGAATCCGGCGACATCAAACCAAAACAGAAACGCAAGCGAACAAAAGTTGTGCGTAGTATCAGTAATACCCACAAACTGAGGAGACGAACCGGAAGAACTCAACCCGGCAGATTCCGACGAAAAATACTGCTGACCGGTATTGAATTATTGGGCTTGGGCATTGCAGCATTCTGTGCCATCATCATGTTACTGGGCTATTCCGCCAGCCGGTTCTCAGGTACCAATTTTTTTGTTAACTTGCTGCCATTTACTGCCGGTATATTGGGTTTGATATTAGCAGCAAGCCTTTTTCTGATTGGCTGGTGGAAACTGAGAAAGTGGTTGCAATTGCATTCGGAATTTCTGACCCCGGGTTTATCATTGGCACTGGCATTGCTGATCTCCTGGCTAGTTACGCACGATCAATTCACACTGACTTATGGTCATTTCCGCACCTTAGTAGGCGGCAAGGAAGAAGCCGGACGAGTGACAATTGCACACCAGGTTTACGCCGCCTACCGACGGCACGATACCGCACAGCTGCAAAAAATGGTTAACCGGTCGCAGGAATATCGGCAGGCGATCGAAGATGCTGCCCGCTCTTTTAATATCGATGTCAATCTGCTACACGGTATTGCCGCGACGGAATCCTCTTTCATTCCGCGAGACAGCAGCGACGGGGGCAAAGGGCTATTTCAAATCACTCGCGTTCCGGAAACGGTTATTGCGCAGGCACGCAAACAGCTGGGTACGGAAAAAATAGCCTTGGATAACTCCCGCCATAATGCCTTTGTCGCCGCAGCTACATTTAAGCATTATCTGGCTGAAATGAAAGGTGATCTTTTTTTGGGATTGCTGGCCTATAATATCGGCCCCGCAAATGGAGGGTTACGTTTTATCATGCAACAATATGGTGCGGTCGATTTCACCACAATACAACCCTATTTACAGACTTTGCCGCGCGATTATCCGATCCGGGTGCTGTCTTACTCGCTGGCATTTCGCCTTTGGCACAAAGAAGGCAAATTGCTTGCTTACGAAGAAGGTAATAATGCTATCCACATCCAGCGCATCGGCATACCGGGCTTGCATACCGTTTGGTAATGATTTGGTATTAACCGTTATTTGATCCACACTGTTTTAATGTTCACAAATTCTCGAATTCCATGATACGACAATTCCCGTCCGTAGCCGGATTCCTTAATACCTCCGAATGGTAGGCGCGCATCACTTCTGACGATACCGTTGACAAACACGGAACCGGCATGAATCTGTCGCGCAAGCTCTTCTCCACGTGCCGTATTGCGTGTCCACACGCTGCCGCCAAGACCAAATTGCGTTTGATTGGCTAATCGGATCGCGTCATCCGTATCTTTCACGCGCACGATTGCGGCGACCGGTCCGAATAATTCCTCATCAAACGCCGCCATCCCGGGTCGCACATGGTCCAGAATTGTCGGTGCGTAGTATGAACCTTGTATACCGGTACCGGTAACAGTACCGCCGGATACAAGCTTCGCACCTGCTGCCAGGCTTCGTTCAACTTGTTCATGCAGTTCATTGCGCAAGTCTTCCCGTGCCATGGGTGCAATACCGGTCGCTTCGTGTTTCGGATCACCGATTTGCAGCCGGCTAAAGAGTATGCTCAATTGTTCGACAAAGGCATCAGCAATTGTATCGATGAGAATAAAACGCTTAGCGGCAATGCAACTCTGCCCCATATTTTGTAAACGAGCCACAAGGGCTTGCTGGGCCGTCGACTCGATATCAGCATCATCGAGCACAATAAATGGATCTGAACCGCCTAATTCGAGCACGCATTTCTTTAAGTGCTGCCCGGCAATAGCGGCGACTTTGCGACCTGCTGTGCTACTGCCTGTCAAGGTGACGGCGGCAATGCTTCGATCGGCAATCACTGCTTGCACTTGCTCGGCGCTAACCATCAGTGTGCGGAAAGCATGCTCAGGAAATCCTGCTTGACGGAATGCATCTTCCAATGCCAGCGCACATCGCGGCACATTTGATGCATGCTTAAGCACTATCGTGTTACCCGCCATCATTGCCGGTGCAGCAGCGCGAATTAATTGCCAGAAGGGAAAATTCCACGGCATGATACAAAGCACAGTGCCCAGAGGCTGATAAACCACCAGACTGCGACTGGCATCAGAGGCAATAATTTCATCGCGTAGGTAGAATTCAGCTTGATTAGCGTAATGCTCACACCCTATTGCACATTTTTCTATCTCCGCTCTAGCTTCCTTGAGCAATTTACCCATTTCTTCGGTAATCAGATTGGCATATTCCTCGCTGCGCTGACGGAAGATTTGTGCGAGATTGTGCATTAAGCACGATCGTTGCGCAAAATTAAACGCAGACCATTCAATCTGCGCAGATTCCACGTGCTTCAGGACTGCATCGATTTCTTCGGCTTGCCAAATTGAGAACGATTGTATGATTTGACCTGTGGCCGGATTGATGGATTGCATTGATATCAGAAAAAGCCTTATCGAGTAACTTTAAATAATAATTTAACCGGCAAACGCGTTCATTCCATTGTTTGTTCTGTATTAATCATAATGTATGAATGCTTCTACGATACGTTTGAAGTACGGCGACACAAAAAGCAACAAAACAAAGCCAACTGGAAATGCAATACTCCACGAATAAAACCAGTGTTCGAGAAAGGCACCAGAAAAACCAAGATTTACGGCAGTAACAATGGCAGATACACATCCGGTCATTGTGGTGGACATCAGCAAACAATAAATACAATGCGCTAATAGTTTTTGTTTCATGCAAATCCTGTTATTACTAACCCGGAGCTACTAATTCGGCATTGTAAACAAGTTTATGTGAAGAATTTCTCAAATTTCATGCTGCTCATTTGTGCATTCTAAATAACTGTACCAAGCCCATGCCAATAACTAGTCAGAATCAAATTTTCGGAGCCGCTGAAATGGCAGCTGTACGTCCCGATATAAAATGCCGGACACCAGACATTCAAACACCATCACTTCCACCCCATGGAATTTAGCAAGGAAAATAATCACATACGCGTGATTTATTAATTACGCGCCATGCTTGATTTATCATCCAACTTCTCTGCGGTACCAAGATTATTCCACAGGCATTTATTGTTACTTGCTCGCGCAATTTCTTCCAGTATCCCGCAATGCCGTGCATTTTCTTCCGCGGTCGCTTCAATAATTCTTAAATCAGAACCATCCAGGTCTATTTGCGAATGCTGTACTAATTCAACATAATCCAGCTCGATCAACAAGCTTTCTTGCCCCCTAGTCATCGCAAGATAAACTTCAGCTAATAATTCAGCATCTAATAATGCGCCATGTAACTTACGCTTTGAATTGTCGATATTGTATCGTTCGCACAAAGCGTCAAGGTTATTGCGTTTACCAGGATGAAGCTCCTTCGCTAACTTCAACGTATCGGTTATTTGCAAGCAATAATTATCGAGTGCTTTTAAATTGCACAATCCTAATTCATGATTGATAAATCCTACATCAAATGGAGCATTATGGATGATTAGCTCAGCATCGCTGATAAAACTCAAGAACTCCTTGGAAATTTCATAGAATTTTGCTTTATCTTGAAGGAATTCCATCGTTAGGCCATGAACTTGCAAAGCACCTTCATCACTTTCCCGTTCCGGATTGAGATAGTAATGAAAATGGCTACCGGTAAATTGTCTATTACATAACTCAACAGCCGCAATTTCAACAATGCGGTGACCCAGCTTGCATTCCAGGCCTGTTGTTTCAGTATCTAGCACAATTTGACGCATATCCTCATTCCTAACATTAATGCAATTCTTCAGAAATTATCATTTCCACACCCCGATTAGCCAGCTGATCAGCACGTTCGTTATCAATATGTCCGGAATGTCCGCGTACCCAACACCACTCAATTTCATGCTGTTGGGTTAATTGATCAAGCAGTTTCCACAGATCTTCGTTTTTAACCGGTTTTTTATCTGCAGTACGCCAGTTGCGTGCCTTCCATGAATCAAGCCATTCGCTGATACCTTTTTGCAGATATTGGGAATCGGTATGCAAATGTATTTTACAAGGGCGCTTCAGAGACTCTAAAGCACGAATGGCCGCAAGTAGCTCCATCCGGTTATTGGTAGTAAGTTTCTCTCCTCCAAAAATTTCCCGTTCGTGATCTCCGTATCGCAGTAATGCCCCCCATCCCCCAATCCCAGGGTTTCCTTTACACGCACCATCTGTATAAATTTCAACAACCTTAGAAACATTACCAATCATGATTTATTTAAATCATCAATCCGATTTGAATTGCCTGATGATTGCTTTTCCTTAGCGGCTTTGATAATTCTCCGAGCAATCGGCACCATCTTTCTCTTGGCATCTAAACAATTTCTCCAATCAGGTTTGATAATTCGCATCCCGTGCGTGTGTTTAATGGCATGCAAGAAATATACCCCGCCTGAAATTGGCCACCAGCGATCCCCTGCAGCCTCCATAAAAGCAAACCGCCGCCGCCATTTTTCTTGTTTGAATGGCGGCACATAGCAACAAAGCCGACCACCAGCCATCTCAAAATCCAGTAATTTCAACCAATCTTTAAGTCGCGATAATGCAATAAAATCTCCATTCCACGGAAATTCCTCCCGCATTGACTTTAAATGATGGCAGACACCCCATAGACTAAAGGGATTAAATCCTGAAACAACGAGATGGCCTTCGGGTATCAGGATTCGATGCACTTCTCTTAAAATTTGATGGGGATTTGCATTAAACTCAAGCGCATGGGGCAAAATAACGAGATCCATGCTGCTAGTCTGAATAGGAAGAAAACCCGCTTCAGCTCGTACCGAAGTTTCACATTCCGAACCAACGGAAAAACGTAAAGGCATGCGATTCAAACGTAAAAAATCAAACTGCGGCCAACCTATCTGCACCGCATTGTAACCAAAGATATTCGCTACAACCTGATCAAAATAACGGTGCTCATGTTCAATCAAATATTGACCAAGAGAAGACTCAAACCATTGCTGAACATTTTGCGCAATCATCATGAACCATATCGCTTACTCGATATCAGAATTTACACTATTTGGTGATATCAATTAACATTTTTCATTACGGCATCTTCTTTAAATGGAGCTTTCATGCTGAATATACACCCAGTACCTGCATTTAAAGACAATTACATATGGATAGCTCACAATCGAAATTATGCGATCATTATTGATCCGGGTACCGCAGTTCCGATGATTGAGTATCTTCGATTAAAGAAACTGCAACCCAGTGCAATTCTGATTACCCATCACCATAGCGATCACACCGGAGGCATAGCGGAATTACTTCAGTTGTTTGAAATCCCCGTATACGGACCTGGCAATGAATCAATCGCCGCTATAACAAACCCGGTGCAACAAAATGATATCGTAAACCTACCCGAGATATCGCTCAATCTCACAGTGTTGGATACACCCGGGCACACCCGGGGACACATCGCTTATTATGGATCGGATCCATGGCATATGATATTTTGCGGCGACACACTTTTTTCTTGTGGCTGCGGAAGAATATTTGAGGGATCTGCTACGCAACTCTATCAGTCACTACAAAAAATCTCCCGGCTACCGGATGCTACCTTAATTTACTGCGCACATGAATACACTCTGGGAAATATAGCATTTGCCAGAACTGTTAATCCAGAAAATAAAAAACTTAACGAGTTCGCAATCACTGCACAAAAATTACGTCACAAAAATATTCCAACAATTCCGACAACACTCTCGCTCGAAAAAGCAATTAATCCGTTCCTGCGTTGCGAACACCAGCCAATCATTAACAGCGCACAAAATTATTCTGCCCAACCCATGCAAAATCCGGATAATGTTTTCAAGGTATTACGCGAATGGAAAAATAAATTCTAAATTTCAGTTAAGATCGATACTGAAAAGAACGAGCGCCCAGAAATCTAGATTGATTGATTTATTAATCCGCAATAATAAAGCAAAAAAGCAGTCACTTATCTGTCAATTTTCCCCACGAATCCCGTAAAGTTACAGCTCGGTTAAACACCGGCTTATCCGATCTCATATCCATTCGATCAGCAATAAAATAGCCATTACGCTCAAATTGAAAGCTTTGTTCAGGCTTCGCTTCACATAGCGATGGCTCTACATACGCGGCAATGATTTGCTTCGAATTTGAATTCAATGAAGTTTTATAATCCTTGCCACCACTATCCGGGTATGGATCGGTGAACAAACGATCATAAAGCCGTATTTCTGCTGCCAGCGCGTATTTTACTGAAAGCCAGTGAATATTGCCTTTAACCTTGCGGCTTTCTGCACCAGGAGTTCCACTTTTGGTATCCGGATCGTAGGTACAATGGATGGCTTCAATATCACCTTGTGCATTTTTATCCACTTGTACGCACTTGACGATAAAAGCATAACGCAATCGTACTTCAACGCCAGGCGCAAGGCGAAAATACCCTTTAGTCGGCACTTCCATGAAGTCATCGCGCTCAATATACAAAATCTTAGAAAATGGAATGATACGTTTTCCCCATTCCGGCTTTTGCGGATGATTGGGCGCAAAGCAATCTTCTTGCAAATTCTCCGGGTAATTATCAATAATCAACTTGACTGGCTTAAGAACGGCGATGCGACGCGGTGCATTTTCATTCAGATCTTCACGCAGACAATCTTCCAGCACCCCCATATCTATCCAGGAATCGGCCTTACTGATACCAATACGCTCGGCAAACAACCGAATAGCACGTGGCGTAAATCCTCGGCGGCGCACCCCGGCAAGCGTGCTTAACCGGGGATCGTCCCAACCGTCAACCAGCTTGTTTTCCACCAACTCGATCAACTTGCGCTTACTCATTACCGTATACGTCAAATTGAGGCGAGCAAATTCAATCTGCTGGGGATGACATGGCACTTTATCACCCAGTTGATCCAGCACCCAATCATATAATGGCCGGTGGTCTTCAAATTCGAGTGTACACAATGAGTGCGTAATTCTTTCCAGTGCGTCGGAAATGCAGTGTGTATAGTCATACATTGGATAAATGCACCATTGATTGCCAGTGCGTTGATGATGTACGTGACGAATACGGTAGATCACCGGATCGCGCATATTGATGTTGGGTGAGGCCATGTCAATTTTAGCTCTCAATACATACTGTCCGTCAGGAAATTCTCCTGTTTTCATCCGCCGAAACAAATCCAGACTTTCTGCAATCGGACGATCACGAAAAGGACTATTTTTACCGGGATGAGTCAATGTGCCACGCAATTCACGTATTTCATCAGCAGAGAGACTTTCCACATAAGCTTTTCCACAATCGATCAAATATTCGGCGAACTGATATAACTGATTGAAATAATCTGAAGAATAATAAAGATGTTGACCCCAATCAAAACCCAACCAGGAAACACTGTCACAAATCGAATCGACGTACTCCTGCGCTTCTTTTTCCGGATTGGTGTCGTCAAAACGCAAATGACAAACACCACCATAGTCGCGCGCAATGCCAAAATTCAAACAAATACTCTTGGCATGGCCAATGTGCAAGTAACCATTCGGCTCGGGCGGAAAGCGCGTTTCTACACGTCCATTCCATTTGCCGGAACGATTATCTTCTTCTATGATATTACGAATAAAATTGGAGGGCGTTGATTCAATGTGCAAATTGGTTTCAGATTTCTCTTTCAAAGCGTATCTCTCGGCATATTTTTAAGAGTGGGAAAATACTACTAATTTATTCGGCTGATCAGAAACTTACTCAAAACTCTTCTTCAAATGTCATTTTTCTTCTCAGTACAGCATGATTATAGCGGCGATCAATACAAAATCCACTATTCTTCAGTAAACACGCCCTATCACTTTCTCGACCGCAACAAGATATTTGATGCCGTGGTAAAAATAAAGCTTTCCGAATTTGACTTTTCTCGACGTCTGACATAGAATTCCCGGCTCTTTTTGAATTCGCAGGACAAGTTTTTCGTGAAAACATTTTCGGCCAAACCACACGAAGTGAACCATGACTGGTTCGTCATTGATGCAACCAATAAAATATTAGGGCGTCTTGCTTCGCAGATTGCTCATCGCCTGCGTGGCAAGCATAAACCAATCTATACACCGCATGTTGACACCGGTGATTACATCATTGTGGTCAATATCGACAAAATGAAAGTTACCGGTAACAAGCTGGAAGATAAAATCTACTATCGTCACACCGGCTATCCGGGCGGTATTTATGCAACCCCTCTGGGCAAAATGCACGCGCGTTTTCCCGCACGCCCACTTGAAAAAGCTGTCAAAGGAATGTTGCCGAAAGGTCCTTTGGGATATGCGATGTTAAAGAAACTCAAAGTTTATGCTGGTGATACTCACCCACATGCCGCTCAACAACCCAAACCACTTGAAGTTAGAGCTTAACCCTATGGCCACTCAATATAATTACGGTACCGGACGACGTAAAAGTGCTGTTGCACGCGTTTTTATCAAACCTGGTAAAGGCGCAATTGTCATTAATAATAAACCCATTGATGATTATTTCTCCCGCAAGACAGGTCGCATGATTGTAAGACAACCTTTGGAATTAACTGATAATGCCAGTTCATTTGATATTATGGTGAATATTCATGGAGGCGGGGAATCAGGTCAAGCGGGCGCGGTTCGCCATGGTATTACTCGCGCACTGATTGATTATGATGCGACACTTAAGCCTGTCCTAAGTAAAGCAGGTTTGGTAACCCGTGATGCACGTGAAGTAGAAAGAAAGAAAGTTGGTTTACGTAAGGCACGGCGGCGTAAACAATTCTCAAAACGATGATTCTTTCGTATCGTATTTCACCCCAAAAGCCGCCTCAATCAGGTGGCTTTTTTGTTTGTGTTATTAAGAAATAAACAGTATCTGCTGAAAACTTAACAGGAGTCACAATGATTAATGTCGGTATTGTTGGTGGAACAGGATACACCGGCGTGGAATTACTACGGTTATTAGTTTTACACCCTAGAGTAAAAATCAAAGCGATCACCTCACGGAGCGAGGCTGGCATAAATGTCGCGGATTTGTTTACCAACTTACGGGGACATATCGACCTTAAATTCAGCGATCCCGCAGATGCAAAACTCAATAAATGCGATTTAGTATTTTTTGCCACACCTAACGGCATAGCCATGCAACAGGCAGAATCCTTATTGCAAGCAGGTGTTAAAGTGATTGACCTGGCGGCAGACTTCCGCATCAAAAATATTGCAGAATGGGAAAAATGGTACGGCATGCAGCACGCTTGTCCCACCCTGATCACTGAAGCAGTATATGGCTTACCGGAAATTAATCGCGAACTGGTAAAAAATGCGCGTCTTATCGCCAACCCCGGCTGTTATCCTACTGCGGTACAACTTGGTTTCTTGCCGCTGATAGAAGCCGGCATCATTGATGTCAACCACCTCATCGCTGATGTCAAATCAGGCGTTTCCGGTGCGGGACGTAAAGCCGAAATTCATACCCTGCTCGCAGAAGCATCTGATAACTTCAAAGCTTACGGCGTTCCGGGGCACCGCCATTTGCCCGAGATAAAGCAAGGGCTTTCCAATATTGCCCAGAAGCCAGTTAACCTAACATTTGTTCCGCATTTGGTACCGATGATTCGCGGCATCCATGCCACGCTCTATGCCAAACTAATCCAGCAGGTTGACTTGCAAGCCTTGTACGAGAAACGCTACCAGAATGAGGCTTTTGTTGATGTGCTACCTGCCGGGAAGCACCCGGAAACCCGCTCTGTACGTGGTTCAAATATTTGTCGCATCGCCGTTCATCAACCGCAAAATAGCGACACAGTTGTGGTACTATCGGTAACCGATAATTTGGTCAAAGGCGCAGCAGGGCAGGCCATACAAAACATGAATATCATGTTTGACCTGCCTGAAACACTGGGGATTAATCAGGTACCGCTGTTACCTTGAGAATAAAATTCTCCCGATATCATATCCAGATCAATTAAGCCGAATTCCGCAGAGTGCCCGGTGTATAAGTTGTTCCAGAGAAAACCTAAAATTCTATCCCCACGTGTCGTTGTTCGTCCTCGCCGGACCTGGCAGTCATACCTGATCGGTATGATCGTTAGCTGTACCTTGCTGTTGCTGCTTTCTTGGTTCATGTACGAAATGGGAAGACAATCCATCAGCACACCAGAAGATGCTCTTGAAGAAAAATTAGCCTACTTATTTGATCCTGGAACATGCAGACAAACCAAGAAACAAAAATTATGCGCTCAGATTGGTGATTTGACTCAGCAACTACAAATCAGCAACACAGCTAACCAGAATCTTACGGAAGAAATAAAATCCCTTGCTAGTGAAAATGATCAATTAAAAGAAAAACTCGAATTTTTCCAACACCTCATCGCCAGCAATACAAAAAGTGGTATTTCAATTTATCAATTTAGCTTAAAAGAAACGCAAACCCCTGGTGAATACCGCTATGCATTGACATTAATTCAAGGAGGAGAAAGACCGAATGATTTTAAGGGAAACTTAAGGTTTACTGTTAAACTGACGCAGAATGATCAAAGCAAGGTACTACCCCTCACGAAAAAAAATCAGCAACAAGATTTTCCTGTTATCTTTAAGTTCTTCCACAGATTGGAAGAATTTTTTAAAGTACCACCGAATTCCATCGTAGAAAATATTCAGGTAGAAGTTTTTAGAAATGGTGACAAGAAAGCCATACTATCGGAAACTATACAACCGGCATTGTGAAGGAGAAAAGAAATGTTCGGTAGAAAAAAGAAAAACCAGCTACATCATCATATCGATACCCTAATTGGCGCAAACACAACGATCTCAGGCGATATTCATTTTACGGGGGGTCTTCGAATCGATGGACATATTACAGGAAACATCTTTGCAACCGATGACGAACACAGTACACTGGTGCTCAGCAATGAAGGCAGTATCAAGGGAAAAATAAAAGCTACTAATGTCGTCATTAATGGTACAGTGACCGGTCCCATTGACGCGCTAGGATATCTGGAACTACAGGAAAAAGCCAAAGTATACGGCGATGTTCATTATGGTTCTTTGGAGATCCGGCTCGGGGCCTCCGTTGCGGGGAAAATGATTCATCAACACACGCTGGATATAGAAGACACGCAACCATCAGAGAAAATGATAACATTAGCTCCAGCAAGCGATCAGCCGCACACTCATGCTGCTGCTGAAAAAGATACACCCTGATGTATATGTTGTATAGTACTTGCAATCCATAATTTGACATCTACTGCAGAAATTAATATGAACACTGAATTGAATATCCCGCTCACTTTTACTGAAAATGCAGCCTCGAAAGTCAAACAACTGATCGAGGAAGAAGGCAATGACCATCTTAATCTCAGAGTTTTTATCAGCGGTGGCGGTTGCTCAGGCTTTCAGTACGGCTTCACTTTTGATGAATCAATCAGTGAAGATGATACTGTAATGGAGCGAAATGGCGTCAAACTACTGGTTGATCCTATGAGCTTTCAGTATTTGATCGGCGCCGAGATCGATTATCAAGAAAATATACAGGGCGCTCAGTTCATCATCAAGAACCCTGGCGCTACCAGCACTTGCGGCTGCGGATCATCATTTTCGGTATAACGCATATCCCGCATCCGAAATTTCAGGCGGGATAAATCGCTCCTAGAATTCTGCTTCCTTTTGCACCGGTAACTGCTGTCAGATTGCCTGGTTTACGCAAAATCGCTTGCTGTGCCAACCACGCAAATGCAAAAGCTTCTACCCAATCGATCGTTATGCCGAGTTGATCGGTCAGCGCTACTTTTTTTCCGGACATTATTTCAGCAAGCCGATTAATCAGTAGAGAATTATGTCCCCCTCCACCACATACATAAACTTCTTCCGCACCCAAACAGTGCATATCGATGGCTTGAGCAATCGACATGACGGTTAATTGTAACAACGTTGCCTGAACATCTTCCGGTGATTCTTCACTGAATTGCAGCTTATCTTCCAACCAGCGGAGATTAAACAAATCCCGACCCGTGCTTTTGGGAGGTATCTGGGCAAAAAAAGGAGCTGATAGTAAAGCATCTAATAAATCAGGAATAACCCGACCCGTTGCCGCCCACTGCCCGTTTTGGTCATAATTTCTTCCAGTATGCTGCAAACACCACGCATCCATCAATGAATTACCTGGTCCACAATCAAACCCCGTAATTGCATGATAAGGATCAAGATTCGTGATATTAGCTATGCCGCCAATATTAACGATTACGCGATGACGGCTTGAACTTTTGAAAACAGCTTCGTGAAACGCAGGTACCAGCGGAGCACCCTGACCACCCGCAGCGATATCACGGCTTCTTAAATCAGCAACCACTGTGATTCCGGTTAATTCAGCTAACAAAGCCGCATTGACAAGCTGAATCGTATAGCGCTTTTCCGGTTCGGGGCAATGCCTGATCGTTTGCCCATGGCACCCGATGGCAACAATTTGTGCTGCTAAAACACCCGTTTTTTCCAGCAAATCTGCAGTTGCCTTCGCGTATAAACGAGACAATTGGTTGCTGAGCATTGCCGCCCGATGAAGCTCATCGTAACCAGGCTGATGCAACAGCAGCAATGCTTCACGCAGATCATCGTTATAGGGGCAATAGCAAGTCCCCAATAATAATGGGGTAGTCGCCCGCAAATCCGCCAGCACGACATCCACACCATCCAGACTGGTGCCCGACATCATGCCTAGGTAGTAAACGGGTTTCAACTATTCGGGTATAGCGGGAAAAGTTAGAAGTCAATTTCCATCAAGAAATTGACGATTTGCTCATTGAAACAAACCGTCAATTAACAAACTTAATAATAATTACTCTATCGCAGCGAGATGAATACTGCGCATGATGTTTAAGCGAGTCAGCAAGGCATGGGTTTCATCTTTAAATGTATTTAAATCACGCTTCGCAATCGGTGGTGCGGTTGGCAAAACCACTTTAGTTGGATCACGCTGCACGCCATCCACTCGTAATTCATAATGTAAATGCGGCCCTGTCGCCATACCTGTCGAGCCCACATAACCGATCACGTCTCCCTGGTTTACACGCTTACCTTTACTTAATCCGGCTGCAAACCGGGAAAGGTGGCCATAGGCGGTTTCGTATTTACCATTATGTTTGAGCACAATCAGATTACCATAACCTCTTTGCGAACCGGAGAATGCCACAATTCCACTTGCCGTGGCTTTTACAGGTGTGCCGGTGGGAGCAGCATAATCAATACCACGATGGGCGCGCCACTCTTTAAGTATGGGATGAAAACGTCTGTTCGTAAAACCGGAACTTACGCGCGTAAAGGCAAGCGGCGAAAGCCAAAATGCTTTGCGTAAGCTTTCACCTTCGGGGGTGTAATACCCCTCTGCACCATTGTATGATTTGAAATAGATCGCCTGATGAGACTTTCCTTTGTTGACAAACTCAACAGCCAGCACCCGGCCCGTTTTAGCACGTCTACCATCGTTTGAGAAAGTTTCATAAACTATGGTAAAACGATCTCCCTGGCGCAAATCCCGGTAAAAATCGATTTCTGATGCAAATATTTCCGTCAACTGCATGGCAATATTGTTCGGTATGCCCGCATTATCCGTCGCACCAAACAGAGAACTGTTAATCACACCGGATTTCATGTGAATCTGCGCATCCAACTCAATCGGCTGTTCCGTCATCTTGAAGGCATCGTCTGTTTTTTCCATCAAAAACAGTTCTTCGTTCCCGAAGAAATAGCGTAATGATAACAACTCACCTTCAGCGGTCGTTTGTGCATAAACGGTTTTACCGGGTCTCAGCTGCCGCATCGCACGGCTATCGCGTGCTGCTTGAAGGAAATAGGTAGAATCTTCGCTGCTGACATCCAATCGGTTCAAGATTGCCGCAATCGTATCACCGCGCCGAATGCTTTCCTGGCGCCAGAAAGACTGATTGGATTGTGCTTCGGCAAGCGCATCGGGAATGGATAAATCAAGATCAAGAACGATTTCTTCTACGGGAATTTCCCCGAATGACGGAGAGTTAGGTGCGATACCAAATGCTGTGACAATGCCAAAAAGTGGAATGCTGGAGAGAGCCACCAGCCAGCGAATTGATTTTTTTGTTAATTTAGATGATTTTTGAGCTAGAATCCTTTGTTTACTGCTAATAGGCGTATATAGCATCTATGAAGTACCTCCAGTCATGTAACAAGACAGGCGCGAGTTTAACATGAAAATAGTCAATATGTACCAAAAAACGACTAAAAATGACCTAAATAAGCAGCTCAGAATTTCATATCAAATAAAATTACAAGCTCACCCCCATCGTGAACACATCCATAAAATCACAACTTGAAATCATAAAACGCGGCAGTCAAGAGCTATTGGTCGAAACCGAGCTCGAAACCAAGCTTGTTTCCGGGCATCCCATGCGTGTTAAAGCCGGGTTCGACCCAACAGCACCGGATCTGCATCTGGGTCATACGGTCTTATTGAATAAACTGCGCCAACTGCAAGATATGGGACACCATATTCTGTTTCTCATCGGCGATTTCACCGGCATGATCGGAGATCCCAGCGGGAAAAACTGCACCCGCCCACCCCTCACTCGGGAACAAGTTGCAGAGAATGCGCAATCCTATACCGCGCAGGTCTTTAAAATTTTAAATCCGGATCAGACCGAAGTGGTGTTTAATTCCACCTGGATGGGCAAAATGGACGCCGCGAATCTGATCAAACTGGCTGCGACGCATACCGTTGCGCGCATGCTGGAACGAGATGATTTCGACAAACGCTATCGCAATAACCAAGCGATTGCCATACATGAATTTCTGTATCCTTTGATCCAGGGTTACGATTCTGTCGCACTTAAGGCAGACCTGGAATTGGGCGGCACCGATCAAAAATTCAATCTATTGATGGGACGGGAACTACAAAAACATTTCGGACAAGCGCAACAATGCATTCTTACCATGCCGCTTCTGGAAGGATTGGATGGCGTGAACAAAATGTCCAAATCCTTAAACAATTATGTCGGCATCACCGAAAGCCCGACCGAAATTTTCGGCAAGTTAATGTCGGTTTCGGATCAACTGATGTGGCGTTACCTGGAATTACTGTCCTTTGAATCGTTACAAACCATTCAGAAATGGCGCGAAGAAGTTGCGGCAGGTCGCAATCCGCGCGATATCAAAGTAATGCTGGCACAGGAAATGGTTGCCCGTTTCCACAATCAAGCTAGCGCTGAGGCTGCGCTGGCTGACTTTGAAGCACGGTTTAAACACGGCGCATTGCCTGAAGATATTCCGGAAAAAATAATCCAAACTCCGGACAACGAAATACCGTTGGTGCAAGTATTAAAACAGACGGAATTGACCGTCAGTACCAGCGAGGCACTGCGTATGATCGAGCAAGGCGCCGTCAGATTGAATAATGAGAAAGTGACCGACAAATCGACGCAAATAATGCGTGGCACATCTGTTGTGATACAGGTCGGCAAACGAAAATTTGCCAAAGCCATCATTCAATAAAAAACATTGGCGCAAACAATTGCAGTACCTGGCGAAATCCAGTATACTTCGCGGCTCAAAGTTGAACAGAGTCGTTTCTTGATCAACTTTGCATGGCTTCATCGTTCCTGACCTTCCCAATTTTTCAAGTTTTTTCCGAAAAAGTGCAACAACTATGGTTAGCGGCGATGCTTTTTAACGCGCTGACAAGGTTTCGCACAATTCACATTCGTGGCATGCAAATTTATGATGCCTGTGTGTTTCATTGTCTGTATTTTTTAGGAAAATAACGTGTCTTTTGAAGAATTAAATTTACACCCCTCGATACTTAAAGCAATTCAAGAAGCGGGGTATACCACCCCAACACCGATTCAACAACAAGCCGTACCCGAATTAATCGCCGGCCACGATATCATGGCTTCCGCGCAAACAGGTACCGGAAAAACCGCTGCATTCATGTTACCGGCATTACATACACTGGCAACACCGTCACAAATTCGCAGCCGCGGCCCGCGCGTTCTGGTGTTGACCCCGACCCGCGAACTGGCATTGCAAGTATCCGAAGCCGCAAAAAAATACGGCAAGTATTTACCGCGCATCAACGTGGTGAGCATTCTGGGTGGCATGCCCTATCCATTGCAGAACAAATTGCTGTCACAACCGGTTGATATTCTGGTAGCCACACCCGGACGATTGATTGATCATATTCAACGCGGACGCATCGACTTCAAACGCCTGCAAATGCTTGTGCTGGACGAAGCCGATCGCATGCTGGATATGGGTTTCATTGAAGATGTCGAAACCATCGCAGCCGCCACACCGGCCACCCGGCAAACATTGCTGTTTTCCGCCACGCTGGACAACGCGATCGACAAAGTTGCCGCAAAATTATTAAAAACACCCAAACGCATTCAAGTCTCATCGCCTAAATCCAGACTCGATAATATCGAACAGCGGCTGCATTATGCCGACGACATGTCGCACAAAAACCGTTTGCTTAATCATGTGTTGCGCGACGAGACATTAAAACAAGCCATCGTTTTCACCGCCACCAAGCGCGATGCCGATTCCTTGGCCGACACCTTGTTTGCGCAGGGCTATGCCGCCGCCGCCCTCCATGGCGATATGAATCAGCGTGAGCGTACCCGCACCTTAACCCGTCTGCGCAATGGCGGCCTGCGCGTATTGGTCGCAACCGATGTCGCCGCCCGCGGCATCGACGTCGCCGATATCACGCACGTCATCAATTTTGACTTACCCAAATTCGCCGAGGATTATGTTCATCGCATTGGCCGTACAGGCCGCGCAGGTGCGGCGGGTGTGGCCGTTTCATTCGCATCCGTGAAAGATAGCATGCACCTGTCAAAAATCGAACGTTACACCGGGCAACGCATTACGTCGCATATCATCGTCGGCCTTGAGCCGCGCATCAAGCCACGCTTCCAAGGCAATGGCGCCAGAGGCACAACACCCAACGTTACGCAAAAACGCAAACGCGCGCCTTTCTCGGGCTTTGACAGTCGCCCAAGCTTCGGTGCACCGGGTGAATCCGGCAGAAACCGCAATGGACAGCGTACTCGCACCCTCGGCCCCGACAATCGCGGAAATTCTTTTCGGAATAGTAACGGTAACAGGGCCAGCTACCAGGCTGCGCGCGCTAAGTAATTGCTTGTGAAAACCCGCATTGCCCGGATTTATTCAGGGCAATGCGCGATACATGTAGTACAGCTCAAGCTGTTAAGAAAACATATGATCCCTGATCTAAGCAACAAAGCGCGATCGTCTGGAATAAAATTTAGGCGTCACTTCCGAAGCTGTCTGTAAAGGTGCATTTCATCTGCGCGCACACCAAATTCACCGAACCAAACACATACCTAATTCATCGATAATTTTTGTGATTTTCTAGATTTCACAACCTGACTCTGTGACTGCTCCATAGTTGACTATATCAGTCGAAACACCCAAGAGTGGAACGTAGGCCAGCGAACCGTCGAATTAGAAAATAACGAGCCCTTACTAGATCCGCCGCGCAAACCGTTAATGTAACGATCTCTTCTTCTGGATGACGAATGTTTTGAGCAACTTCCACAGTCTTATTAGAAAGATACTTCAGCAATTGCATCGCTTCATTTTTTCCTTTTTCAGTCCAAAAATCTATAATCAACTTTCGTGGCTTATCATCAACAAAATACCTGTCGATAAGCAAATCGAGCAGACCAATCCTTAAGATTGTAGAGGAAAAAGCAGACCTTGTTAAAAGACTCGAGACTACCTCCGTATTTTTTGCCTCCAATGTTGCAATGGCTGGCATATAAATGAATCTAGATACCGCTTCGCTAGACGTGAAATGTGAAATTTCAATTTCTTCTTCATCAAGCTGTCCGGATCGCATTGCATTCCCAGCCTCATCAGTTAGTGGCCACACTGAGGCAAAACCAATAGTTTCACATCCCATATAGGTAAACTTAGATGGTTTGTCAGCCTTCTTGAGAAGAAGTATTGTATAGATTGCACTAAAACCCTCATAACATTTGTTTACACGTTCATAATCAGGGTGACGAGACTCGAAAATCTTTCCCGTAATCTTGTGGGCTTCATCCAAATCCAGTTGACTTGTAACTGGCTTTAACCTATATAAACGCCTTAGCTTTAGTTCACTCGTGAAGTCTATGGAATCATGTGATGCCATTTGCGATGTATGTCGAAAGGCATGGTAAATTGCTATAGGTGCTGCCACAAATAAGAGGCAAATTAAAAGAATAAGCAATATTAACTGTGGATTGCTTTTCCAAAGTTCGCTAAGCAGGATGCTTAAAATAATACACAAGATCATCCACGATAACACAACAACCGCAGTATCGGTTCTGTGAAGCCCAACTAGTTTGAGAGCTTCAAATGAACCATCAACAAGTACTTTCTTGGTGCGCGTGCCATTTGATTTCACCACTTTCTCCAGTTTGGTAAGTTGCCAAGAATTCTAAAACGCCAAGCTAAACAGATGCAAGCAATAACTACCCACATTGCCTGCAGCGTAAATGAACAGACTTAATATGCACATTTACGGTGTATCACGTGAATAGCAATATCTTATCTACAAACTTGTTTTGCCAAATCATGCTGATCATTGTAATCTTTTACCCGATACCTCATATGGTTTGCTGACAGAGTAAGTCATGCGCACGTTATTTCTGGCACTTTGTCGCCGCTGAAGGTATCAGATATTCATTCCGCTACCTTGATGACTAACCCACTAGAGTTACCTGATTGCCATGAATTCCAGATCCGGCTTGAACCTGAAATCTTTCGATTCGTTTGAGTCCCAGCAAAAACGATTGCACCTGCTCAGCAAAGCTGCGGAAATAGGGGATTGGTGCCACACGTTCTCTACAAACTTTACGGTCTGGTCGGAATATCTTTATCAATTTTATGAAGTCGGAAAAGATTTCGAGTGTTCCCATTTACTTGGGGATACTTACTATTCCGAACCTGAGAAAGAAAAAATGCGCGCTTTGATTGCCCGGGTCACAATCCATAAAGAAGAGCAAAGTGAAGAATTTCTGGTAAACATGCCGGATGGCAGAGTCAAATGGCACACCACGACGCTCTATCCTATGCTCGATACCGCTGGAGACATCATCGGTTTGTACGGGGTGTTACAAAATATCACGGCCAGAAAGGAGAATGAATTGGAGTTACAGCGCATGGCCTATGTCGCTGAAAAAACCAATGGCATTGTCATGATTACCGATCCCGAGAGAAAAATTATCTGGATCAACCATAGTTTTGAAGAAATTCTGGGTTATAAAGCTGAGGAAGTGATGGGGATTGATCCGGCCGCTTTTCTCCAAGGCCCGGAAACTTCCCGCGTAACCATTCACGAAATCGCCCGCTCGTTGAAGAATACCGGCACATTCTCCGGTGAAATTCTCAATTACACCAAAAGTGGCGAGAAAATCTGGCTCTACCTGAATATCGCCGCGGTATACGATGACTTAGGAAAACTGATCAATTATGTGGCCGTAGAAAATGACATCACGCTGATAAAAATGGCCGAGCAACGGCTGCAAAAAGCGATGGAAAAGGAACGCGAGCTGAATCGATTTAAAACGCAAGTTGTTAATCTAGCATCACACCAATTTCGCACGCCGCTGGCCACTATCCGTTCCAGCGTTGATTTGCTGGATCTAAAAATGGAATCAGCCCATCTTGGGGCTGACTTCATCGCGCTGTTCCGCAAACATAAAGCTATCATGGCCGAGGAGACGACGCGCATGACCGAGCTCATGGAGAATATTTTAGATATCGGGCGTATTGACGAAGGCAAAATCGAATTGTCGAAAAAGAATCTTTCATTCAAACAGTTCATGGATGCTTTCGTCGCAGCCAATGCGGAACCGAATGGTCAGCAGAGAAAACTCGATTACCGGTTTAATGCACCCGATCGGATCATCAGCATGGATGAGATTCTGCTGCGGAATGTTTTGCGCAATATTGTTTCAAATGCATTTAAATATTCAGAACAAAAACCATCGCCCAACCTAAGTGTAAGCTTTCAGGACGATACTTTTTTCATAACGGTAAGGGATCAGGGCATCGGTATTCCGGAAAAAGATCAGCCCTTCCTGTTTCAATCATTTTTCCGCGCATCCAATGCCAAAATTTTTCCCGGCAGCGGGCTGGGTTTGATGATCGCAAAGAAGCTCATCGTACTTCACGGTGGAAATATCAATTTCGAGAGTCAGCTCGATAGCGGTTGCACAGTAACTATCCGACTGCCAATATGAGCTGCGACAATGCACAACACATTAATTCTTATCATTGAAGACGAAAAATCGTTACGCGAAAATATCTCCGAAATTATCCGGCATTATGGTTATCGGGTAATCAGCGCCCCTTCCGGTGAAGATGGAGTAAAAGCCGCACTGGAGTTAATTCCCAATATCATCATTTGCGACATCATGCTTCCAGGAATTGATGGTTTCGACGTGCTGACCCGATTAAAACAATCATCCCAGTTATTATCCACTGCATTTATTTTCCTCACGGCAAAATCGACTCGCTCCGATACCCGCACGGGCATGAACATGGGCGCGGATGACTATCTAACCAAGCCATTCACTAAAGAAGAATTAATTAACAGCATCAAAGCAAGAATTGAGAAATTAGCAAAAACACTTAATACGCAAAATGAACGCGATAAATCGATAGAAATCGCACTGGATAACATACTCGTCCTCACAAAAACAGAACGCAAGGTACTGACAAAAATTTCCGAAGGATTCACCACACCGCAAATTGCTCAAAAGCTGTCTGTAAGTCAGAAAACCATTGAAAATCATCGCGTCAACATTTCGCGCAAACTCAATCTTAGCGGACCGAATAGTCTGATCAATTTTGCACTGCGATTACGCGGGCAATATTCATAAAATCCTTTGCCCGCTGATTTTCCTTGCGCCACAATACATTGACTTTTCCTGACTTGCAGCTTTATCGTCGTTTCATAGTGTGGAAAGATGATTGCTCTAGCCATAGCAGCGCGATGAGACCTTAATACCTTTGGTGGTACGAAAAATTATTAAAACTATTCAAATTCTGTTGGCTTGCGTACATACGGATTTCAGTACAGGAGATATTCTTAAAACAAAAAGTTACTGTTCCGTTCATTATCCGATCAAATTTGGAAAACTGTCTTATGAATATAAATAATGTATCGTACTGATAATAAAAATTATAGGAAGATAACCCACACCCATGCATAAGCCTGAACAGTATCAGAATGACGCCATGAACCCGATTAGCGTTGATCCCGCCGCCCCGCTTTTTATCGTGCTGAACGCAGCGTCCGGCAGTGATGAGGCTGTCACTGTCCGTGAAATCATTGAAACCGAGCTGAAGCAGGCAGGTCGTAAATTCGAGTTATCTTTGGTGACTCGTGCCGAAACGATCGCGGATGTAGCACGTGATACCGTTCGCCGCGCACGCGAGCACAACGGCGTGGTAGTGGCTGCCGGTGGGGACGGAACCATTAATGCCATGGCACAAGCCACTTTAGGTAGCGGTTGCCCTTTTGGCATTATCCCTCAAGGCACTTTCAATTACTTCGGACGGACACATAACCTGCCTGAAAATACAATCGAGGCTACCCGTGTATTGTTAAGTCCGTTGGCCTACCCGATACAAGTCGGTTTGGTCAATGACCGTGTGTTTCTGGTTAACGCCAGTTTAGGGCTGTATCCGCAAGTGCTCGAAGATCGCGAAACTTACAAACGGAAACTCGGTCGCAATCGCTGGGTAGCATGGCTATCGGGCTTGTACACGGTACTGCATTATCATCGCCGGTTAAATCTGACGATCGAGTATAAGGGAAAAGTCAGTACGCTGGTTACACCGACGTTATTCGTCGGTAATAACCGATTACAACTGGAACAGATCGGCATTGAAGAAGCATCCGTAGCTGATAATGGCGAACTCACCGCAATTGCGATCCGCCCGGTTAATACTTTAACGATGATAGGGCTTGGTTTTCGTGGAGCGCTGGGACAACTCGGTGAAGCCGATCACGTAGTAAGCTTCTCGTTCCAGAGTATCGTGGTCAAGCCAGCTCTACTTTTTGGCCGTAAATTTATCAAAGTCGCAACCGACGGAGAAATTACACGGCTACACTCCCCGATCAAGTTTCGCGTTGCTGATCAGCCATTATATCTGCTGAAACCAGCACCAGTTGAAAAAAAGTAATTGGCAGCCTGATGGCGATGCTGTGGCAAATCTCGGATCTACATTTCGGTACCGAGCGTCCTGAAGTGGTATCTGCGCTGGAAGCTTTGATCCACTCAATGCCACCCGAATTGGTGGTGCTATCGGGCGACATTACGCAACGTGCCCTGCGCTCACAATTTCAAGCCGCACGTTCATTTGTTGAGCGCCTGGGCGCACCCGCTACCCTCGTTATCCCGGGAAATCACGACATTCCGCTGTTTAATCTGATGAGCCGCGCACTCACCCCTTACGCCAACTATTGCCGCAGCTTTGGTGCTGAACTCGAACCCGTGTACGATTCGCCCTTTCTACTGGTTATAGGGGTAAACACAACGCGCCGTTGGCGCCATGTCGATGGGGAGGTTTCAGCATATCAACGCAAGCGCGTGGCACAACGTCTCAGGCGCGCCTCTGCAAAACAATTGCGCATCGTCGTCACGCATCAGCCAGTAGCTGTGACATGTGAAGAAGATTTAACGAATTTATTGCATGGTCATAAAGCCGCAATATACGAGTGGTCTGGTGCCGGAGCCGACATGATTCTGGGCGGACATATTCATTTACCTTTCGTGGTACCGCTGCATCAGCACTATGATAGCCTGGCACGTCGATTATGGGCAGCCCAGGCAGGCACCGCAGTCTCTTCCCGGATTCGCAGAGGTGCAAACAACTCGGTCAATCTAGTCCGCAGCACCGGTATATCGAATGGAACTCGCACAGCTATAGTACAACGTTGGGACTACAGCGATACGACACGGAGGTTTACGCTCAAGCACACACATTCTCTGCAACTCGATTCTCGCCACGCAGAATAGCATTGAATAATTCAATTTCTGAGGCTTTGCAATAAATCCATTACTTGTCACAGCGGAACGATTGTCGGTACCTGAAAGGGCGTTAAAGACACTAGACACTAAAGTACTTGCAAAAATGAGGGGATCCCCTCATTGCAAATGAGTGTTAATGCGCTATTCTTAATTGCGTAAAGAAGCGATTATTTATGCAATCAGGATTACGTAATGGATTGATCATAAATAATTACTTACGCATATTTTTTGATTAAACAAATGGAGGATATGATGGCAACAACCTATGGCACAACTAGCGGCGCAGCGAGCGCCAACTATGACATGTCGCTGTGGTACGACTCGAAATATTACAAGATAGGCATGTTAACGATGCTCTTGGTAGCGATATTTTGGATCTGGTACCAAAGGACATTTGCGTATTCACATGGCATGGACTCGATGGAGCCGGAATTTGACAAGGTATGGATGGGACTGTGGCGCGTCCACATGACACTGATGCCTTTGTTTGCGTTGGTAACCTGGGGCTGGATACTGAAGACCCGCGATACCAAGGAACAACTGGACAATCTGGACACCAAGCTTGAGATCAAACGTTATTTTTACTGGATGATGTGGCTGGGTGTATATTTGTTTGGTGTTTACTGGGGCGGCAGCTTTTTTACCGAACAAGACGCAAGCTGGCACCAGGTGATTATACGAGACACGAGCTTTACACCGAGTCACGTAGTGGTGTTTTATGGCTCATTCCCGATGTACATTGTATGCGGAGTAGCGGCATACCTGTACGCGATGACACGTCTGCCATTGTATAGCCGCGGCACATCTTTCCCGTTGGTAATGGCGATTGCGGGCCCATTGATGATTCTGCCGAACGTAGGGCTGAACGAATGGGGACATGCATTCTGGTTCATGGAAGAGCTGTTTAGCGCGCCGTTGCACTGGGGCTTTGTGATTCTGGGCTGGGCGGGATTATTCTCAGGTGGTATAGCGGCACAGATTATCACCCGTTACTCTAACCTGACCGATGTAACCTGGAACAACGCAAACAGAGAAATTCTGAACAATCGTATCGTTCCTTAATTTTTCTTATCATTTGTAATAATATTCCATGATCTGTTATCAACAGATCATGGAATTAAAATTGCATCAAATACTCAAACAGATCGTTGATCAAAAAGTATAGGAGTTTAGAGAATGAGACTAATCATCAAAATATGGATTTCAGTCGCCATACTCACCGCAGTTTTCTATTCTGGCCTAGCCGCCGCTCACGGTAGAGTATCCCTGGAATCCGATATTTGCATGCGTAATATTTCCGGCAGCATGGTACATCTGAGCACGTATCAACCTCACCACGACCCGGAAGCGGAATATTGCACTGAAATTCCAAATGAAGGTGAAACGTTGTGGGTTCTGGATCTTGTCGATCAGGCCCTGCGAGATATGCCGATTGCTATCAAAATCGTGAGAGGTACCGGTCAAGCGCTAAGCGATACAATAACAACTTTATATTCTACCAATCATTCTGACGGGATCATCAAGGGCGCATTTAACCTGGATGAGGGACAATATACCCTATTTGTAACAGGAGAAGGCGTACCTCCTTTGCAGTATGAATATCCACTGCGGATAAAGATGACAAATTATCAGGAGGCTTTCTTTACTGCTATACCCTATATCATCGCATTCCTGTTAATCGCATTATTTACAGATAAGCTGCTGAAACGGCGCCAAATTAAGCATTAACAATAGTGACGGCTGTTATCAACGCTTATATCACAGGCATTAAAAAGGATATTCATTCACTGAGAACATGACTGAATATCCTTCAATAACGTAGTCCTGGAATCAACGTGGAGGGGGAGGCGGCGGATTACCGCGCGGCGGTGGCGGTGGAACAAAATTTTCCGGTGCTGGCACAGCTGCCCTGCTGACACTATTTGTACCCGCGGAACCATGGATAACTCTGCCATTGACAGGAACGCTGTGTCCCTTGGCATACATGCACTGAACATAACTGTTGTCATATCTCTGTTGACTAGCATAACCCGAAGCTGTCGCATTACTTGCCCCAAACACACTACCAAATAAAAGACCGATCCCAGCCCCGATCGCCGCACCATGTCCACCTCCTAAAATGGCGCCTGCTGCAGCACCAAGCCCACTCCCCAGCGCTGCATTCTCGATACCGCTCATCCGTGATGCAGTTCGCGGTGTGTAACCCTCAACTTGTTCATACGCATACTGCTTGCAAATATATTCGTCAGAACGGAACTGATCAAAGTTCTTACCGGAGCCTGGTAATGCCATTACACTGGGTCCGGTTGGCAAATGAACGCAGGCGACCAGAAATCCGGCAATCATAATAACAATCAAATTTCTCAGTATTAACATATTTAACCTCTTTACATTATTCCATTGTTGATTGAGGAGCACCTCTATCCAGCTTTATGAATAGCAACTTTCAAGCTTCTGAAAATCATGACAATCAAAACAAGGATCAAATAATTCCAATAAAAACTATGTGCCACCGTGTAGGTTCGTTTTGTATGATTCTATTGAATATGAGCTGAATGGATGCTGAATACTCAATACTTAAAAAGTAGAAACAAAAAGCTACTTCCCGTCAGCGTTATTAATTTCACATGTTCTACCTATTAGCATTCTGATATGCAATCATTGTCCTAACAGAACGCCTTATTATTGGATACACTTGCTCTTTCGCCAGACTCTGATTGCAAGTATAATTTACTGACTATTCCCCATATACCGCCAATTTTCCAGTCTATTGGTGGCTTCTCGAGGATTGGAAAAAATGAAATCGCCTATTCGTATTGCCGTCACCGGTGCAACCGGACAGATTTGTTATAACCTACTATATCGCATTGCAGCAGGTGACATGCTGGGTAAAGATCAGCCGGTTATTCTGCAACTACATGATATTACTGAAGCCCAGCCTTTCTTTGACGGCATCGTCATGGAGTTATACGACTGCGCTTTCCCCCTACTAACCGGAATCATCACCACTGACAATCCTGAGGTTGCATTCGAAAACGCAGATATTGCTTTACTGGTGGGCGCGCGGCCACGTGGAGAAAATATGGAACGCAAGGATCTTCTTGCAGCCAACAGCCCTATATTCATTTCACAAGGAAAAGCACTTAATTCAGCTGCCAAGCGCAATGTCAAAGTATTAGTCGTTGGCAACCCGGCCAATACGAATGCTTACATTGCTTTAAAAAATGCACCCGATCTTGATCCAGGAAACTTTTCTGCGATGCTAAGATTGGATCACAATCGCGCGTTGTCACAAGTTGCGCTTAAACTTCAAGTGCCCGTATCAGATGTTAAACGAATTATCGTTTGGGGAAATCACTCAAACACGCAATTTCCTGATCTAAGTCACGCAACAGTAGGAAACGATAAAGTTCCCTCGTTAATCAATGATTCTACGTGGGTAGAAAATCACTTTATTCCAGTAGTGCAAAAACGTGGTGCAGCAATTATCGAAGCACGTCGTGGCAAATCCAGTGCAGCGAGTGCAGCCAACGCTATTATTAATCATATGCAGGACTGGATTTTCGGTACGCGAGAAGGTGATTGGATATCGATGGGCGTACCTTCGAATGGATGCTATGGTATTCCGAGCGGAGTCATCTACAGCTTTCCCGCCACCTGTCAGAACGGTCAATACAGAATCGTTGAGAATCTGGAAACCAATCAATCAGATCAAGCAAAAATGCAACAAAGTTATCGAGAATTGATTGCGGAACAAGAAGCCATCAAGCACCTTCTGACTTAGAAACCGGGCATGCTGCATAGAACTCGTTATTAATGATTCCTAACGAGACACCACACTGGCTGCTTGACGAATTGCAGTTAATAAAGCGATATCCAAATGCCCATCTGCAATACGCTGCGTTTTTTGCTGAAAGCGACTGATTGCTTTGCGAGTTGTTGAACCCAATATGCCATCGACTTCGCCTGAATCAATGCCTAAAGCCAATAAATCCAGCTGAAGCTGGCGTACTTGCTCGCGGGATATTTTATCAGTATCACTCGGAGGTATGCGATGCAATGCAGCTGCACCTGCAATACGATCCGCCAAATGACCCACCGATAATGCGTAAAACTCGGAACGATTCCAGCGCATGATGACGTGAAAATTCTTTGAAACCAAAAAAGCCGGCCCCTGATGACCGGAAGGTACAAGCAGGGCAAACTTTTGCTCTGTCGATGCTACAGGCGATCCAGAAGTTGTAGTAACCCCCAGCTTTGCCCACGTTGCCAGGCTCAACATTTGATCGCGGCCAGCTAACCCATAATCAAATGATGGTGGTAATCGAACTTCCTGTCCCCAATCTAATCCTGGCGTCCAGCCCAGTTGCCGCAAAAAATTCGCGGCCGATCCCATGGCATCCGGAATACTACCCCATAAATCCCGACGTCCGTCACCATCGACATCCTTAGCATAGCTCAAGAAAGTCGAGGGCATAAATTGCATATGACCCATAGCGCCCGCCCAGGAACCGATCATCCGCTCATGGGAGATATCTCCCGCATCCAGGATCCGCATCGCATTGAGCAACTCCTGCGTAAAAAAGGTACTTCGACGCGGATCACAAGCTAATGTGGCCAAAGAATCCGTTACCAGCCAATCCCCAAAATATCCGCCATAATTAGTTTCCAATCCCCAGAATGAAACCAGATATTGCGCCGGAATACCTGTTTCTAATTGAATTCTCTCCAATAATGGGCGGTATTGTGTCAATAATGCTCGACCGCGTTTAATACGCTCATCATTGATGCGCGTATTAAAGTAACCCGAAAATGTTTGTGTAAATTCAGGTTGTCGCCTGTCCAGTTCAATGACACGCGGAAGGTGTTTGACCTTATCTAATACTTGATTCGCCGTTCTGTCTGAAATGCCCTCTGATCTAGCCAGAATCTTCATTCTGGAAATGCATTCGCCAAAACTGACAGTATCAGCATAAGCGAATGACAAGGAAATCAACTCTGCTACCAGAACAACAACACTTAAACAGAATTTCTTACGAGTCATACTTTACGCCAAAATAAAATGATTAAGACCGCTGGTGCGGCAATCGCCAGCATGGTTTATTTCTTATGCGGACAATTGAGTTTAATACAGTCGGCATAAAGTGATAGCGAATGTTCTTGTAGAGTAAATCCGCGTTCTTTTGCAATATTTAATTGGCGCTTCTCTATTTCAGAATCAAAGAATTCCTCTACGCGTCCGCATTGCAAACAAACTAAGTGATCATGATGGCCGTTTCCCTTTAATTCAAATACCGCTTTACCACTTTCAAAGTGATGCCGTTCAAGCAGGCCAGCCTGTTCAAACTGCGTGAGTACACGATATACAGTCGCCAACCCAATATCCTCACCTTCAGTAAGCAACTCTTTATAAACATCTTCAGCAGACAAATGCCGTACGCTACTTTGCTCAAAAAGATTCAATATCTTGAGCCTGGGTAACGTAGTTTTTAGACCGGTATTTTTAAGATCTATACTTTTGAGACTGTCGGAGCTACTCATGGTTATTTCTATCCGGAAAATTATTTACTGTATCATATAGTGCTGTGCTCACTTTGAAAACATACTATTCATAAAATGGCTGTAAAATTTTCCGCACTGCTTATTTTCCTCCTATTCACCGGATGCTCATTCCTCCCCCATATTCTATACAGAATTGATGTGCAGCAAGGTAATGTTGTTTCAGATGAAATGCTGGAAAAATTAACACTCGGCATGACCAAATCCCAAGTACTCTTTGTGATGGGCTCTCCATTAATCGTTGATGCTTTCCGTGAGAATCGATGGGATTATGTTTATTTGATGCGGGAGAAAGGAGACCTAATTGAGCATAAACGGCTAACGCTTTTTTTTGAAAATGACACTCTAAT
The DNA here is from genome assembly GCF_001455205.1 of Nitrosomonas ureae. Classification (NCBI taxonomy): domain Bacteria; kingdom Pseudomonadati; phylum Pseudomonadota; class Betaproteobacteria; order Nitrosomonadales; family Nitrosomonadaceae; genus Nitrosomonas; species Nitrosomonas ureae. Next base: position 1,379,099 of record NZ_CP013341.1, on the reverse strand, counting down.
CAATATCGAAAACTATATGCAATTTTCGCAAGAAACCACAAAAACCAAACCCGATCAGCGTGACTCTGATAAAAATGAAACCCAATCAAATGACGAGGTAAAACAATAGCTCAACAAGATTGGCAATTAATTATTAAATCCAAAATCATTGCAGGAATAAAATGACCATTCAAAAAATTGCAATCGCCGGCTGCTCCGGGCGTATGGGTCGCACACTGCTCGAAGCCGTGACACAGGCACCGGATATGCGATTAACAGCCGCATTGGATAGAACAGGCAGTCCTTACTTGAACAAGGATGCAGGGGAATTAATAGGAACACCTTGCGGCATCCCGATTGTCAGTGACTTTGCAAGCGCCTTAACGGATTGTGATCACCTGATTGACTTCACTCGACCCGCGGGTACTCTGGCACACCTTTCTATTTGCCGGAAAATAGGGGTAAAAATGGTAATTGGCACAACCGGTTTTTCAGTCGAAGAAAAGAACCAGCTTGAGGCAGCAGCAAAAGATATTGCCATTGTATTCGCACCCAATATGAGTGTCGGCGTGAATGTCACTTTCAAATTATTGGAAATTGCCGCAAAAGCACTGAATGAAGGCTATGATATTGAAATAATCGAAGCTCATCATCGACATAAAGTCGATGCGCCGTCCGGTACTGCTTTACGCATGGGAGAAGTAATCGCGCAAACTTTACAAAGGGATTTAAGTCAAGTAGCGGTTTACGGACGCGAAGGCGTGACGGGTGAAAGAAAACCGGAGACCATCGGTTTTGCAACCATTCGAGCAGGAGACATTGTAGGTGATCATACTGCGATGTTTGCCGGCATCGGTGAACGTGTGGAAATTTCGCATAAAGCCAGCAACCGCATGACTTTCGCCATGGGCGCATTGCGCGCAGCGCGTTTTCTGATTGATAAACCCAACGGATTATTCGATATGCAGGATGTATTAAGCTTGCGTTAACATCTTATGGCAACCTATGCAATTGGTGACTTACAAGGATGCTTTACCGAATTTCAGCGACTGATTGATTTGATTCGGTTTGACCCCATGCAGGACCGATTATGGCTGGTGGGAGATATCGTCAATCGCGGTCCGGATTCATTGTCACTATTGCGTTATATTAAACAAGCTGGTGATGCCATACTGATGGTGTTGGGAAATCATGATTTACATCTGCTGACAGTTGCCGCAAGAGAAGCAAAAAACCTCTCCAATGACACCATTCAACCGATTCTTGATGCGCCTGATCGGGAAGAATTGCTACATTGGTTGCGACACCAAAAATTATTTCACTCCGAAGGCCAATATGCCATGGTACATGCGGGTTTATTGCCGTCTTGGTCAATTTCACAAGCGGAACAATTAGCTCGTGAAGTCGAATGTGCCTTGCAACAAGATAATGCTCAAGAGCTGCTCTCACGAATGTATGGCGACGAACCCAATTACTGGCAAGATGAATGGGCTGATTACCTGCGCCTGCGGGTTATTGTTAACGCAATGACACGAATGCGGGTATGCACATCAGAAGGTAAAATGAACTTCACTTATAAAGGAAATTTGCAATCCGTACCGTCCGGCTATTTCCCATGGTTTAATGTCCCCAACCGGGTCAGTCAGAATACCACCATTATTTGCGGTCATTGGTCAGCACTGGGTTTACACATAACAGACAATATAATCGCATTGGATACGGGTTGTGTTTGGGGCGGACAACTCACTGCTATTCGCCTGGAAGATCGGAGAGTTTTTCAACTTTCTTGTGTGCAATAGGCAACGACAAGGTATCGGCGATCGCTTGTTCTGATAATCGCGCCAATTCACGACGATTCTTGGTACCGCATGAAGTCGGTAAATTAAAAGTCAGCTCTGCATCAATTCTTGTTTGACTCAGTATTTTTTGCAATGACAAAACCAGCGACGACTCTATATAGGCTGCCTCTTGGCAAATCTCACCGGCACTATTGCGATATCCGATAGCGACAGGGTAAAGCAATGCGTCGGTTATTACAGCCGATTGCAGTAACGACGCATGAAAATGATTTAAGTGGGTACCATCGGTTGTCGTTCCCTCCGGAAATACCGTAACCCGCTCCCCTCTTTCCAGCACTTCACTGATTTGTTGATTGATGCGCAAGGTATCGGCACGTTTTGCGCGCTCAATAAACAACGTGCCGACATTTCTGCTCAACCGCCCTAAAATCGGCCACCGGTTAATTTCCGCCTTAGCCACAAAGCGAGTAGGACAAACTGCCATCAACACACAAACATCCAGCCAGGATACGTGATTAGCAACCAACAACACACATGGAATTTCCGCAGTAGGTAATCTTCCATGACATTGCAACCTGATTTCCAACACAGACAATAACCCGCTTGCCCATCGCTGCATCAATTTACGTTGAATAGGCAGGGGAAAATAAGGATAAACCACCGATTGCAATAAACCTGAGACGACATGAAACAGCAAGCGGATCAGGCGAATGAAGCGCAACAATAGCGGGGTATTTTTTTGCATGAAGAGTGTGATAAGCGACAGAACTATTTCTGACGACGGAAGCAGCCACAACCAATCAACCAATTTCTATTGCAGCAAAATCAGATGCTGTAATGCGCGCAAAGACAATATACGCGCGTATTACAGCATCCAGATAATGATATCTCTACTATCTATAAAGCAGGATATTAATAGGAAATAGCCGGTCCTTCGAGCCAGAGACAATCCGAGATCAAGCACATTCCACCAAAACCTTTTAGTGCCGGTCTCAGTTCGTTAACGACCCTTTGTGTTTGATCATCTTTACAAGCGAGAACCACCATGACATTCTCTTCTTCCATCAAAACATCATCAGGATCACGCACACCACGCGACCCGAGTCCACCGACATTCTTAAGAATAGTGTAACCCCGCACCCCGCACCTATCCAACAATTCCGTCAGTTGCTCGAGCTGCTCAATTCCGATAACGATCTCAAATCGTTTCATTGCGATTGTATTATTCATAATTTTCTTTCCCGAAAGTTCAATAATCATTCAAAAAATCAGTATCTTCTAAACTGGAATGGTATGAAACCAATGCGCCATTTCCCAGTATATTGGCACACCAAGAAATATATTAAAAGGAAAAGTCACTCCCAGTGAAGCACCTATAGAAACCGCCGGATCCGCGTCCGGAACCGCAATGCGCATGGCTGCGGGCGCAGCGATATAGGAGCAACTGGCATACAACACCGCCAATAACATGGTGCCACCTTCCGACAAACCAAAAATCCAACCCAGGTAAGCACCGAATAATCCGGCTGTTATCGGGAACAGTATACCAAACGTAATTATGAATACACCCTTTGCCATAACGGCTTTCAACCTTGATGCCGCCAGCAGCCCCATTTCCAACAGGAAGAAAGCCAACACGCCCATGAACAAGTCCATGAACATTTTATCCAACGGCGCTACGTTATTCGTCATTCCGGCATAATAACCAATAATCACACCGGCTATCAAAAGATAAAGGCTGGTACCGGTCAGAATTTCGTGCATCAACTTGCCCCATTGGGTTTTCTCACCACTCGCACCGGCACGCGCCAGGATCGTACCGGTCACCAAGGCCGGTATTTCCATCAGTGCCATAATCAGCACCATGTAACCCTCGGAGTACTCATCCTTCGCTGCCAGAAATGCTACCCCCACGGCAAACGTCACCGCACTCACCGAGCCATAGTGCGCGGAAATCGCGCCCGCATCCGCCTGAGTGAATTTACCGATAAATCTTAAAATCGGATAAGCCGTCAACGGAATCAGCGCTGCTAAGACAACCATAGCAGAAGCAATGGGCAAAACCTCCATGATTTCATACTTGGACATCGATACCCCGCCTTTAAAACCAATGGCGATTAGCAGAAACAAGCTCAAACTCTTATATAACGCCTCGGGTATTTTCAGGTCAGACTTGATTACACCCGCCAAGACCCCGAATACAAAAAACAAAACTACTGGTTGTATAGTTGCCATGCAATACTCCCTAATTTATTGATTAGATATAATTCTTGTTTATAAAAATTCTTCTACTACCATATTCTTTAAGGTAACGTGAATTCGGAATAAAAAAGCCCCAGAAGCCAAAAGGTTTTTGGGAAATTCAATTTTTAACCGAGATTCTACGAAACGTAACCACCTAGTTTGATGTAGGGGACGATAAGGAACACTCTTCTTAATTCTTGAAACCCGTGATTGAATTGCTCTTCACAAAGAAACGTTAACACAAGAAATGTGAAGAATTCGTGAAGGTGACAGAAGACTATCTATCCAATTATTAAGGAAAAATAATATGGAACGTGGTACCTTTTCCGGGTGTGCTATCCACCTCAATACCCCAGTTGTAGTAATTGCAGATTCGTTTAACAATCGCAAGCCCGATACCTAATCCTTCCCCCTGCTCGGAACCGCGAAAAAAACGTTCATAGAGTAAGGGCAAATACGCAGGCTCTATTCCAATACCCGAATCTGAAATCGATAGGCGACGATTATTGAATTCAACCCGGATAAAACCGTTTTCAGTGTATTGCACGGCATTGCGCAGCAGATTCATTAATGCAGTATGCAATGCCTGACGATTGACTATAATTGTAATCGAGGGCGCAATGTTCACTTCAAATTTCAGTTTTTTCCGATAAATTTCGGAGCAGATCGGTTCGACCGCATCAAAAACACACTCGGCCACGGCCACGGGTTCTGTAACCCCTAATCCTTGTTCTCGTGCGAGAAACAATAAAGCCTGTAATTGCTCACCCATGCGTGTGGCAGCCGCTTCGATCATTTTTATTCGGTAATGCGATCTGGTGGGCATATCGGGCGTGGCAACCAACAATTCACAACTGGTTAGAATGGTTGTAATCGGCGTTCTTAATTCATGACTAACATTAGCGGTGAATTCCTGCTCACGTTGCAGCATGCGTTTAATACGACTCTGATAATCATCCAATGCGTGAGCAAGCTGTGCAACTTCTTCATCCATATCCGGTTGCGCCAGCAACCCGGTTTGAGCGCTATCCGTTGCAAGCTGACTGACCCGTTCAGCCAAATCCGTAACCTGCTTAACCAGTACTCCGGCCAGCAGATAACCCACTAAAAACGCAATGGCAACGACAATAAACCATGAAACCAGGATGATCAATCTGAGTTTGCTTAATCGCTGCTGATGCAACGCAATTCGATAGGCCACAAGAAACTTTACTTCATCGATTACACGCACACGAATATGGTAATTTTCAAGACCATAGTAAATCCGATGATAGCCCGAACTAAATCCACGCAAATAAGCAGGAATCTGCAATTCGTCATCCATACCGTGGATTACATAGCTTTTAAGATTTGAACCGACCTGGGAAATAAAATCCGAGTGTATCTGGTAGCGCTGGACGAGATGATCCATCTCCATCTCAATGACTTGCTCAATATGCGCCTCTTCAATATCGTCGGAAACAAAATAAAGAATAATGCACAGCGTTCCAACAATAAAAATACTAAATGTTGATAGCGCTACTGCAACGCGATAGCGCAGGCTATGTTCATTTGGAAATCTGAGCACGAGATGTCAAGCAATAACCAAGACCATGAACCGTTTCAATTGGATCATAACCGCCCGCCTTGGTTAAAGCACGCCGTAAAATATGCATGTGACTGCGCAATGTATCGCTGGTTTCCTGAACATCCTCCCATGCCTCCATTTCAAGTTCCTCGCGACTGAACACCTTGCCCGGCTCACTCATCATCAACGCCAGTAAACGTATACACTTGGGCGGAAGCTTCACATTCTTGTTTTCAAAGCGAATAGACAATGTCTTAGGGTCAAAAGTAAGCTTGTCGAATTCTAATGTACGATTCGCGACCTTACCGAGATGCCTTTTATGTAGCGCCAACAAGCGGGCTTCCACCTCTTTTAGCGCAAAAGGTTTAATCAAATAATCATCCGCTCCTTGCTCAAAACCTGCCAGTTTATCCTCCAACGTATCACGTGCAGTCAGCATCAAAATAGGTGTATCAATCTGAGATTCCTGGCGCAGCTTCCGGCACAGCGTCATACCATTCATGCTCGGCAAGCCCAAATCAAGCAAAATTGCATCAAACCGCTGCGTCACCGCCAAATGCAGTCCCGCGACACCATTTGCAGCGGCATCCGCAGTATGTCCTCTGGATTCCAGAAAATCATACAGATTGGCTGCAATCGCCAAATCATCCTCAATAATCAAAATATGCATAATTTCTTCCTGCAATGCCTCAGATCAATTTAAGCACTCTCCAAGTGGAATTTACGACTCAGCGTATGTACCGCTTCTACCAAAGCTGCCGCATTCTCGGGTGGCGTAAATTGAGAAATTCCATGCCCCAAGTTAAAGACATGACCACTTCCAGCACCATAGCTCAGCAGTATCTTCTCAACTTCCGCAGTAATCACCTCTGGTGAAGCAAACAACACCGAAGGATCGAGATTTCCCTGCAAAGCAACTTTATCCCCAACCCGCCGGCGCGCTTCCCCGATATCGATTGTCCAATCCAAACCGACGGCATCACAACCAATATCAGCAATTAATTCCAGCCACAAACCGCCACCCTTGGTAAAAACAATCTTTGGGATGCGCATGCCTTCGTGATCCCGTTTCAATCCGGCGACAATCTGCTGCATATAACGCAACGAGAATTCCTGATAAGCTCCATGCGAAAGCGCACCGCCCCAAGTATCAAAAATCATGACTATCTGCGCACCCGATTCAATCTGCGCATTCAGGTAAGCTGTCACGGCCTTTGCATTGACATCCAGAATATGATGCAATAATTCTGGACGCTGATACAACATCGTCTTGATTTCCCGAAACTCGGTTCCGCCGCGTCCCTCCACCATATAGCAAGCCAGCGTAAACGGACTGCCGGAAAAACCAATCAAGGGAACTCGATTATCCAATGCCTTGCGGATTTCCGACACCGCATCCATTACATAACGCAATTCCTTGCCTGGGTCGGGAACCTTTAACGCACGGATCTCCTTTTCGTCTCGCAGCGGACGCTCAAACATCGGGCCTTCGCCATGAGCAAAATACAACCCTAACCCCATCGCATCAGGTATGGTTAGAATATCTGAAAATAATATGGCCGCATCCAACGGAAAACGCGCAAGCGGCTGCATAGTCACTTCAGTAGCGAATCCGGGATTCTTACATAAAGCGAGAAAATCTCCCGCGCGCGCGCGCGTTGCATTATATTCCGCAAGATATCTGCCTGCCTGACGCATTAACCAGACAGGGGTGTAATCGACAGGTTGTTTCAGCAATGCGCGTAATAACGTATCATTTTTCAGCGTTGTCATTAAATAAACCTAACTCTTATTGTTATTCTAAACAGGCAATTTCCATTAACAGGTGGTTGAAAACGCTTCCAAGGAAATTGAAAAAAACGTAGCGGGCACAAAAAATATACGCCTAACAAATGAGCTTTTTGAGTCTGTTACTAACGCAGTAGCAGCATTGCGGATAGTTTTTTCAACAGCCTGATAAGGATTCACCTTTACCAATCAATAATATTACCAGTGAACGGCCTTTACGTACATCGCCACACCAGTATATTCAATTCGGAAATTCGCTTAAAAATTGACTTTGGTACTAATCAATCGATGTAAATCTAGTTTTCCACAATAGCGAATAAACGCTGATATTCTTTGATGGCGTACCGATCAGTCATACCAGCAATATAATCAGCAATGGCCTGATGACCCTCTCGATCAAATTTTTTCTGATATTGAGTGGGCAATAATTTTATTTCCGAGCTAAAGACTGAAAATAGCCTCTCGATCGTATGATGAGCTTTGGCACTCATGCGTACCACGCGAAAATGCCTGTAAAGGTTATCGAGTAAAAATTTTTTCAATTCTTGCTGCTGTTTTTTTTATTTGCTGGCTAAAACCAATAAGTGGCGGCGCTACATGCACCGCGACCAAGCTATCAACTTTTGCTGCTTTAATATTACGCGTGCTTTGCTGGATGAGATCAGTCACCAAGGTATTGATCATACCGCGCACAGTTTCATAAACCATGCGACGCTCAGGCAGTACTGGATATTTTTCCTTAACTTGTTCCAAATGATGCGAAAAAATTGCGACGCCCTCCAATTGATCCAGCGTGATTAACCCCGAACGCAGTCCATCATCCACATCGTGATTATTATACGCAATTTCATCGGCAAAATTAGCCAGCTGCGCTTCCAATGAAGGCCTTTTGCGCTGCAAAAAACGCTCGCCCACCGCACCCAGTTTCTGCGCATTCCTCCTGGAAACATGCTTGAGTATACCTTCACGGGTTTCATAACAAAGATTCAGCCCATCAAAAGCTGCATACCGCTCCTCAAGCACATCAACAACCCGCAAGGATTGCAGATTATGTTCAAAGCCACCATAATCGCGCATGCACTCATTCAACGCATCCTGGCCCGCATGACCAAAAGGCGTATGCCCAAGATCGTGCGCCAATGTGATCGCTTCCACCAAGTCCTCGTTCAGACCCAGATTTCTTGCAATGGAACGCCCTATCTGCGCAACTTCAAGACTATGCGTCAGGCGCGTGCGAAACAAATCCCCTTCATGATTAACAAATACCTGGGTTTTGTATTCCAGTCGACGAAAGGCGGCAGAATGGATGATACGATCCCGATCGCGCTGAAATTCGCTGCGCCCGGCCGGCAATTCCTCCGGTACCTCACGCCCACGAGAATTTTCAGAAGACACGGCATAAACAGCCAACTCATTCATTTGACATACATGCCAGAATCGTTTCATTTAAGATTGCAGGCACAATGTCGGCCCTCATTACCGCCTCACCTATCCGATTAAGAACAATAAAGCGTGATTTGCCAGCTTCCACTTTTTTATCCAAAGTCATCAGCTGCAAATATTTTTCCGCCGGCATTTTAGGCGCGACAACCGGCAATTCAGCCTGCAAAAGAATTCTGCGTATACGCTGAACATCAGCCTCGCTGATCAGCTTCATGCGGCGTGACAACTCAGCTGCCATTACCGTTCCTGCCGCCACTGCTTCACCATGCAGCCAGACGCCATATCCCATGCCATTTTCAATCGCATGCCCAAAGGTATGGCCCAGATTCAGCAACGCTCTGATCCCTTTTTCTTTCTCATCCGCAGCCACTATTTCCGCTTTATTTTCGCAGCTGCGTTGAATAGCTTCATTCAGTATCGTCGGGTCACGCGCAAGCAAGCGATGCATATTCTGTTCCAGCCATTCAAAAAAAGCAGGATCACGGATCAAGCCGTATTTAATGATCTCGGCCAGTCCGGCACGTAACTCTCTATCCGGCAAGGTATTCAAGGTTGCACTATCGGTTAGCACCATACGCGGCTGATAAAATGCTCCGATCATATTCTTGCCTAATGGATGATTGATTCCGGTTTTTCCGCCCACTGAGGAATCCACCTGAGCCAGCAATGTTGTCGGTATCTGAATAAAGGGTACACCGCGCAGATAAGTTGCTGCGGCAAAACCGGCCAGATCACCGACCACCCCCCCACCCAGCGCCAGTATCGCAGTATTGCGCTCACAGTGATTTTCCAGTAGCGCATCAAAAATTAAATTTAAAGTTTCCCAGTTTTTGTAAGCTTCACCATCCGGAAGAATAATTGGAACGGAGCTCACGCCTTTCTCCTCCAATCGAATACGCAGCTTGTTCAGGTAAAAGGGAGCCACGGTGGTATTACTTACGATAGCTACCCGTTTTTGCGGCAAGCAGGAAGCAATCAAGTCAACTTGCTGCAAAATTCCGTAACCAATATGTATCGGATAACTCCGTTTCTCCAATGAAGGGGTAAAATCGACAGCGACGGTCTGCATAGTATTACCAGGATTTTTCTGCATGATTGTATTGAAATCTGTAGATATTAATTTGTTGATCAGTTTTTGCACTAGAAAACGCACCCCTTGCTTTCCGCTATCAATGATGACATGCGCCGTTTCACGATAAAGCGCATCCCGTTGCATATAAAGCTCATTCAATCGTGCGTATAAGTTCTCGGTCGCCTGCAGCAAGGGCCTGTTTTTGTCATGGCGGGTTCGTCGATATAAATCATTAACCGATGCCCGCAGATAGATAACAATTCCGCCTCGTCTCAATAACTGGCGGTTTTCTGCATTCAGTACCGCACCTCCACCGGTCGCCAGAATGATGTTCTTCTTTTCTACCAATCCGGCCAATACTTCTGACTCACGCTTACGAAAGCCAGCCTCTCCTTCGATTTCAAATATCACGGGAATCTTTACACCAGTCCGCCTCTGAATCTCATGATCGGAATCAACAAAAGCTTTACAGAGAGAATTCGACAATGCTTTACCGATCGTCGTTTTCCCGGCACCCATCATGCCCACTAAAATTATATTGGTATCCCCCAATTTTTTCTGAATGGGTGACAGCATTTTTGTCTTACTCGAATTCATATCTGCAATTGTAGCTGAAAACCCGCACATTGCACGAGGCAAGCCGTTTGCAAACAACCCACAAAAAGGGTGAATCGGTATTTTGTCCTCAGGGCAAGGATTGACATCAGGCGCTATAAATTTGAATCTTCACCAGAACCAGTGAAGAAATCATCTCATCGGTTTAGTAATCTCACCTGCTGAAGACAGTTTACGCTCAATCCTGCAATCCGGAAGTCTGCCGGACTTAAGCAATCGTAGCGAGCCGAGTGGGATAGCCTTAAGTTCGACCTCCTAGGTCTCAACGCTCAGTACCCGGCGAATCTCATCCGTCTTGAAACCCAGCGCCATGGGGCGGCGCACGTGGGGCAAAGTAACCACATCATACAATTCCTCAACCACGCCCTCGATACGCAACCAATGGACGATATCCCCACTGCGCAAATCGATCACCTGAATACCGCAACGCGCTTCTGCGTTACGCGACTTAAGGTGATCATCCAACGCCAAACCGCTGAATGTTTTATTCTCGCGCGGCTTGGATAAGCCCACCAAAGCAAAGTCGCCATGAAAACTCAAGCCGCGCATATAACCGGGGCAAAAACATAACGGCTCAAAGCGCCCGGATGCCAGATCAACATAACCGAAATCCCCTGTACCGGAATTAAGCAACCACAATTTGCCATTATGCCAGCGTGGCGAATGCGGCATCGACAATCCACCGCAAACGACCTCATTGCGCTGCACATCGATGACAATGCCACCGCCAACCCGATGTTCACGCCAGCCATCGGCCACATCGCATTGTCCTACCGCAGTCACATACGCCGGTTGCCCCTCTCTCATCGCCAGGCCATTCAGATGGCAACGATCTTCCGCCGCCAATTTGCTGATAAAGAAAGGTTGCCAGATTGGTTTGAAACTATGCGTTTCACTCAATGTAGCCAAACAGCCAAACAACGTATTGACAAACACCAGGCGGCCATCGCTATCCACCGCCATGTCGTGTATATCCAGGTCACCCGTGGTATAGCCCATCTGCGGCACATACAACCGATCAAAACTATCCTGCTGCTGCCCCGCCTCGAATACATTCTCAAAGCGCCACACCTGATACAAGCTGCTCATGTACAAACCGGTTGGCGTCGTGCATAACCCCATGCAGCGGTTAAAACTACGCTCAAATACCGAAAGCCCATTGTCGGGCTTGAGACCGATAAAATACAACTTACCCACTTGGTAAGTTGTAAAAGCGATGGATAGTTTCTGCTCAGCCAGCCAAGACAACATTTGGCGGGAAGTACTCATTTCCAGCATCGGCGCAGGTGCTGGAGTAGTCTCGTTAGTATCCATTCATATCCTGACGTTTAAATTTATAGTTTGAGAACCATCAATTTTGGTGACATTGATGAGTTGTGAAAAACTTTTCTGAGGCAATCATTGCAAGGCAAACAACACAGTTTATACATAAGGAATGAGTATTTTGCGTCGGTTTCCAACACCCTGTCAAATCACCGGGAAATCCGTCGTCACATTCACCCCGATCAGCAGCACCGCATCACCTTGCGTATAAGTATGGAAATTGCCATGAATACCGCCATCCGTCCAACCGCTGCTCAGCCCAATCACGCTATCTCCTGCATTGCCTTTGATTTTCAGCGTATTCCTCTCACCCGATAGATCAATGACATCCTGCGCGGTCAAGGTCAGCATGTTGTCACCCGTACCATATAAAGCAATGGTCTCGATGCCATGAATTTTATCGATTACGCCGGGCAGATCCAGATTGAGCCCACTACCGGACAATCCCAGCGTATCGGTACCTGAACCGCCGTCAACAAACAGAAAGTCATCGCCCAATATGCGAATGTAATCGTTACCCGCACCGCCATCGAACGAATCCGCACCGCCACGGCCGATCATGCGGTCGTTGCCAGCTTCACCTTTAAAGCTTTCCGCCGCTTTGGTGCCGGTAAAAATATCATCACCGGGCGTGCCGGGAAAGTCCACCACCTCACCATCGGTAAAGTCGCTGCGTCCAAAGATCACGTAGCTGGATCCCGAATTTGCACCATTCACATTGGCACCGGGAGATCCGACTATCAAATCATCGAAGCCGTCACCATTGACATCTCCCGCGCCACTGACTGATCCGGGTGAAAAATTATCGATCGTGACACGATCGATACGAAAACCGTCACTACCATCGAGACCGGATAGATTCATCACCGCATCGAATCCGGATGCGCGCCCGAATACCACGTAGCTGGAATCCCGGGCATCGACAATCACATCATCAAAACCGTCTCCATTGACGTCCCCCGCGCTGCTCACAGAACGGCCTGATTCATCATGCTCCGTTTCACCATCCAAACGAAAACCGTTACTGCCGTCAAGGCCGGATAAATCCATCGTAGCATCAAACCCTGAAGCCTTGCCAAATACCACGTAACTGAAACCGGAATAACTACCATTCGGATCGGCATCGGGAGCGCCAATAATCACATCATCAAAACCATCCCCGTTGACGTCTCCCGCGCCACTGACTGGTATATCATATACCGACACGCCATCCAGGCGGAAACCATTGCTGCCGTCCAGGCCGGATAGATTCATCGCCGCATCAAATCCCGATGCGCGCCCGAATACGACGTAACTGGAACCGGATCCATAGCCATGCGGAAAAGCATAACGAGCAGTAATGATCACATCATCAAAACCGTCTCCATTGACGTCCCCCGCGCTGCTCACAGAACGGCCTGATTCATCATGCTCCGTTTCACCATCCAAACGAAAACCATTACTGCCGTCAAGACTGGACAGATTCATCGCGGCATCAAATCCGGATGCGCGCCCGAATATCACGTAGCTGGAACCGGAATCATTACCACTTGGATCGGCACCGTAAGCACCAACAATTACATCACCGAACCCATCGCCGTTGACGTCCCCTGCACCACTGACTGACAAACCTGAACGATCATACACTGCATTACCATCTAGGCGGAAACCGTTGCTGCCATCAAGACTGAACAGATTCATCGCGGCATCAAATCCGGATGCCTTGCCAAATACCACGTAACTGGAGCCTGACAAACTACCATTCGGATCGGCATAAGAAGATCCGACTATCAAATCATCGAACCCATCGCCATTGACATCCCCCGCACTGCTTACCGAGCAGCCTGAACCATCACTCGCTGCTTCACCATCCAGGCGGAAACCGTTAGTTCCATCCAGATCGGACAGGCTCATCGCGGCATTAAATCCGGATGCCTGGCCAAATACCACGTAGCTGGAACCGGAATAATTGCTATTCGAACTCGCAAGAGGAGCGCCGACAATCACATCATCAAAACCGTCTCCATTGACGTCCCCCGCATTGCTCACAGAACGGCCTGATTCATCATGCGCTGCTTCACCATCCAGGCGGAAACCGTTGCTACCGTCAAGGCTGAATAAACTCATGGCATTATCATCCACAAAGTCTGTGCTTACGGCCACATCGATCTGTAACACAGCGTCAAATTGAATGTAAGTGCGGACACCATTCTGGATACCGCCATCCACCCAGCCGCTGTCAAGTCCGGCCACGCTATCCCCGGCATCGCCTTTTATTCTCAGGGTATTGGTCTCATCCGACAGATTCAGCACATCCTGCATCGACAAAATCAACTTATGATTTCCACTACCGGTCATGTCAATGGCTTCGATATTCTGCATCTTGTCTCCGGCACTGGACAGATTCAGATTAAAACCGCCGCCAGCCAGTTCCAGGGTATCAAAACCGGTGCCGCCATCGATCAGCACAAAGCCCGCATCCGCGATCTGCATGACATCGTCGCCCGCTCCGCCGGCGAACGAATCCGCGCCGCCTCCACCGATCATCCCGTCATCACCATCAAGCGTTACAAAACTTTCGGCAGCGGGAGTACCGGTGAAGACATCCTCCCCTGGCGTGCCCAAGAAATCAGGTCCAGAGGTAAAGTCGCTGCGGCCAAAGATGACATAGCTGGAACCTGAATTTTTGCCATTCAAATCAGCCCCGGGGGCACCGGCAATCAAATCATCGAAACCATCGCCATTCACATCCCCGGCGCCACTGACCGACGTAACCAGGACACCCCTTCCCCCATCCAGCCGGAAGCCTTCGTCGCCTGCAAGGCTGGATGAATCCGCTACGGCGCTGAATCCCGAAGCCCTGCCAAACATCACGTAACTGGAACTGGGACCCGCATTGCCGAAGCTGTCCTGTTCATCAGGGTCGCTGATAATCAAATCATCAAACCCATCACCATTTACATCTCCCGCGCCACTGACCGATATGCCCGAGTAATCCCCCTCCTCATTCAGACGAAAACCATCGCTGCCATCGAGAATGGATAAGTCCATCACCGCATCAAAACCGAATTCCTTACCGAATACTACATAGCTGCCTCCGCGCGTATTGGTATAACCATAATAATAATCACCCACTCGGATTCCCCGGGTACTAATAATCAAATCGTCAAACCCATCCCCGTTGACATCTCCGGCATTACTGACCGATCCGGCTAAAATATCGGACGTCCCTCCCTTCATGCGAAAACCGTTGCTGCCGTTAAGATCGGATAAGCTCATCGCTGCATCGAATCCTACCGCCTTACCGAATACCACGTAACTGGAATTTCCGGTACCGATAATCACATCATCAAACCCATCTCCATTTACATCGCCCGCAGTGCTGACCGAAGTACCTGCCTGACCACTAAATGATTCTCCATCCAGACGAAAACCATTACTGCCATCGAGAGTGGAGAGATTCATCGCCGCATCAAATCCGGATGCCTTACCAAATACTACATAACTGGAGCCTTCATCATCGAAATTGGAATTGTTCGGATCAGCACCAGGAGCACCAATGATTACATCATCAAAACCATCACCATTGACATCTCCTGCGTTGCTCACAGAAAGCCCGGAATATTCACGCAGTACTTCACCATCCAGGCGAAAACCATTACTGCCATCGAGGCCGGATAGATTCATCGTCGCATCGAATCCTGATGCCTTGCCGAATACTATATAGCTTGAACCGGAAGAGAGATCATTGTTGTCAGCACCAGGTGCTCCAATGATTACATCATCAAAACCATCGCCATTGACGTCCCCCGCACTACTGACTACACCAGAACTGTCATTATTTGCCACCCCATTCAGACGAAAACCATTGCTGCCGTCGAGACCGGATAAGTTCATTGTGGCATCAAATCCGGATGCCTTGCCAAATACCACGTAGCTGGAACCGGAGAAACCACCCGCGCCAGTAGCACCGATGATTACATCATCAAAACCGTCACCATTGACGTCCCCCGCATTGCTCACAGAGCCGCCTGAAGAATGACCTGCTGCACCATCCAGGCGGAAGCCATTATCCCCATTCAGATCGGATATAACCATATGACCGCCATCCACAAAATCCGTACTTACAGCATCCGCAACCATCAGCACCGCTTCATTCTGGGCCGAAAACATATGAAGCTCACCCTTAAAACCGCGATCGACCCAGCCACTGCTTAATCCGGCAACCCGATCACCGGCGTCGCCCTTGACTGTCAGGATATCGGTGCTGCTCGATAGATCCAGCACATCCGCAGCCGTCAGCGTTAATACGTTATCCCCGGTACCGCTCAAATCGATGGTTTCAATATCGATAACCTTGTGATCTGCAGCCGTCAGATCCAGGTTCATTCCACCGCCATCCAGCTCCAGGGTGTCATCTTCCACAAACCCGGAATGATCATTGCCACCGTCAACCAGCAAAAAATCAGGATCGGACACCCGGATGGTGTCGCGGCCTGTTCCTCCAAAAATCGTATCCGCGCCCCCCCCACTGATCAGCGTGTCTTTGCCTTCGCGTGCATAAAAGATCTCAGCCGCCGGTGTGCCCGTGAGCGTGTCGTCGGCCGAGGTGCCAAGGTATGCTGTCAAACCGGTGAAATCGCTGCTGCCAAATATTACATAGCCGGAACTGGTCGTATAATAGGTCGTATCACCTACCCCTCGGTATATTATGTCTCCACCAGCACTGACCATCAAATCATCAAACCCGTCGCCATTCACGTCTCCCGCACCACTGACCGAACTACCTAAATGACCATTCTCCAGAGCTCCGTTCAAGGACATTAGATTGACCGTAGCATCAAAACCGGATGCCTGGCCAAATACCACGTAGCTGGAACCGGAGCCGCCGGGAGCGCCGATAATCACATCATCAAAACCATCACCGTTGACATCTCCAGCCGCGCTGACCGAGCTGCCAAATCCATCTCGCGGCGCCAGTGCATCCACGCGAAAACCATTCTCACTGAGTTCGAACAGATCCATCTCGGCTTCGAATCCAGATGCGCGCCCAAATACTACGTAACTGTAATTCCCAGCACCAATAATCAAATCATCAAAATCATCCCCGTTCACATCGCCTGCGTCACTGAATCTAAATGAGATATTTTTTAAGTGAAAGCCGTTACTGCCATCAAGACTGGATAGTTCCGTCATCGCATCAATGCCCGTTGACTTGCCAAAAACCACATAGCCATCAGATTTACCTAATACTGTATCAAAAAAAACAATCACATCATCAAAACCATCTCCATTGAAATCTCCGGCAGGGCTGACTGTGTTGATTACTAATCGGCCACTGTCTACCCTATGTAAACCAAAGCCGTTGCTGCCATCAAGATTGGATAGATCCACTTCAGCATCAAAACCGGATGCACGCCCAAATACTACATAGCTGTAATTCCCAGCACCAATAATCACATCATCAAAACCATCCCCATTCACATCTCCAGCGGCGCTGACTTTACTTTTTTCCAAGCGAAAACCATCGCTGCCATCAAGACTGGATAGATCCACCTCAGCATCAAAACCGGATGCACGCCCAAATACCACATAGCTGTGATTCCCAGCACCAATAATCACATCATCAAAGCCATCCCCGTTCACATCCCCGGCGGGCTCTAAACTATTTCCTTCATTCAGACGAAAGCCGTTACTGCCATCAAGTTCCGATAAATTCGTCTCCGCATCAAATCCTGCAGCTTTGCCGAACACTACGTAACCGGAACTACTGTAACCCCTGCTGGCATCCCCAGAAATGCTGATTGACACATCATCCAAACCATCACCATTCACATCGCCTGCATTACTGACCGAACGAAAGGAATATCCTGTCTCTGCATTCAGACGAAAACCATTGCTGCCATCGAGATCAGCTAAATCGATACTTGTTGTTGCCATTTTGTCTCCAAATTAGAAGAGATTTGCAGGTTTTCCATCAATGCTGTGGTAACTCACCGCTACATTTGATGATTGGATTGCTTATGAACAGAATATTCCATCGCATACCGCAAATCGTTAATTTAAATTATTTTTATAAGAATATTTTGACGAGATCATGCACTGTGGCACAAAAATACTTTAATGACAATTCAGATAG
Source organism: Nitrosomonas ureae (assembly GCF_001455205.1). Classification (NCBI taxonomy): domain Bacteria; kingdom Pseudomonadati; phylum Pseudomonadota; class Betaproteobacteria; order Nitrosomonadales; family Nitrosomonadaceae; genus Nitrosomonas; species Nitrosomonas ureae. The sequence goes on along the minus strand of NZ_CP013341.1, from coordinate 1,361,151 downwards.
TTTTGACTGTATGCGTAGGTTTTAAAGAAGCTTGAGGAATGCTTGGAAAACAGCGGAAAGTTTGCTGAAAAACGCATTCTCTGCAGAAGTTGTCGTATCAAAACAGGTCAGATATTGCACACTTATATTTGTAAAGACTGAAAGCAAAGCAATTAAATAAATTTTGATGAATGGGTTGCTGACCTGACTTTAACGCTCTTGTTATAGATACACCCTTCATTTCCATGGATCCTAATGGTTTTCCTTAGAGATCAACAAGGGTTTCCCCAGTATAAGAATCAAGGGTTTCCCGATTTATTTTCGATGCCGGAGTCATTAATATGTACTCAATCGTTGAAATTTATTTCGGAGGCAAAAATCATGAAAACTCAAAAAACTATTACAGCAATATCATTAATCGCTGCTTTATTTTTTGTCGGCCTGCCCTTCAGTTCTGCAAGCGCAGAAGAAATTTTAACCGCTCAAGAACATCTGCAATTGGCAAAACATCATGAACTTTTATTAAAAGAAGCTGAAGATAAGTTGGTACAGCATAAAGCTGCGTTGGAAGATTATGAAGATAGGCCTTATTACTATGGTCGTAGAGGTCAGGACTTTCAATCACATGAGAAAGCCAACATTCGTGAATATGAAAAAATTGTAGCTGAGAATAAAGCTCAAGTAGCGATACATTACAAATTAGCGGGTGAGAGTCAAACACCGCAATTTGTAAGCGGCAGCAGCAATACTCAAGTTAATTAGTAAAATCTCCTCGTTATAAAAAAGCCACTTGATATCAAGTGGCTTTTTTATTGCCTGAAATAAAATCATAAAAACAAGTTAACTGATTTTTTATCCTATCCTATCCTATTCGTTTAATTAGTTATTCTAAATAGTAATACAGAAAGTTCTTAAAAACTCGTTAGATTATCGGGAAATCCGTCGTCACATCCACCCCGATCAGCAGCACTGCTTCCCCTTGTGTAAAGGTATGGAAGTTACTGTGAACGCCGCCATCGGTCCAACCGCTGCTCAACCCAACCACGCTATCTCCTGCGTTACCTTTGATCTTCAAAGTATCCGTCTCTTGCGACAGATCGATAACATCCTGCGCCGTCAAGGTCAGCATGTTATCTCCGACTCCATATAAACTAATGGTTTCAATTCCATGAATGTTATCGATCACGCTGGACAGATCGAGATTGTATCCGCTGCCGGCCAATCCCAGGATATCAGTACCCAACCCACCATCAACAAATTGAAAATCATCGCCCAAGATGCGGATGTAATCATTACCCGCTCCGCTATCAAACGAATCCGCACCGCCGCGACCGATCATGCGGTCGTTACCATCACCACCCTCAAAGCTCTCCGCCGCTTTGGTGCCAGTAAAAATATCGTCTCCGGGCGTGCCAGGAAAATCCACGTTATGAACAAAACTGCTGCGACCAAAGATTACATAGCTGGAGCCGGAATCATTACCATTCGGATCAGCTCTTGGAGCTCCAACAATCAAATCATCAAATCCATCGCCATTGACATCCCCCGCACCGCTGACCGATGCACCCGTTCTATCATCCATCGTCGCTCCATCCAGACGAATACCGTTGCTGTCATTGAGATTAAGATTGGCTAAATTCAGCGTAGCAGTAAAACCGGAAGCTTTGCCAAACACTACGTAAGTTGAACCGGAACTATAACCATTCGGATCAGCAAAAGGAGCACCAACAAGCAAATCATCAAACCCATCACCGTTGACATCCCCCGCGCCGCTAACCGAATAGCCCGCTCTATCATCCTCCATCGCTCCATCCAAACGAAAACCATTGTTACCATCCAGACTGGATAGATTCAGCTCAGTATCAAAACCAGCAGACTTGCCAAATATTACGTAACTGGAACCGGATCCGTCGCCATTCGGGTCAGCATAACGGGCACCAACAATCACATCATCAAAACCGTCTCCATTGACATCCCCCGCACCGCTGACCGATGCACCCGCACTTTCACCCTCTGTCGCTCCATCCAGACGAAAACCATTGTTACCATCCAGATTGGATAGATTCAACATGGCATCAAAACCGGCAGATTTACCAAATACCACGTAACCGGACCCCGAGTAATTGCCATTCGGATCGGCCCCGGAAGCACCGGCAATCAAATCAGCAAAGCCATCCCCGTTGACGTCCCCGGCATTACTGACCGACCAGCCGAAGAAATCATATGCCGCCTCCCCATTCAAACGGAAACCGTTGCTGCCATCGAGATTGGCTAAATTCAGCGTAGCAGTAAAACCGGAAGCTCTGCCAAACACTACGTAACTTGAGCCGGAAATTTCACCGTTCGGGTCAGCATAAGGGGCGCTTACAATCACATCATCAAAACCGTCGCCGTTCACATCCCCTGCATTGCTGACCGAAGTACCAGAAGAATCAAACGCTACCACGCCATCCAGACGAAAACCGTTATTGCCATCAAGGTTGGATAAATCCATGTCAGCAGCAAAACCCGAAGCTTTGCCAAACACTACGTAACTAGAGCCGGAAAAAGTACCATTCGAATCACCTCTAGTGGCACCGATAATCACGTCATCAATGCCATCGCCATTGATATCCCCTGCGCTACTGACTGACCAGCCTGACAAATCATCCGCCGTCACTCCACTCAGACGGAAGCCATTGTTGCCATCGAGACTGGATAAATTCAGTTCAGCATCAAAACCGCTAGCCTTACCAAACACCACATAACTGGAGTTGAGATCAGTGCGCGAACCAACCTGGTAAGTATTGGGAGCACCGATAATCACATCATCAAAACCATCGCCGTTCACATCCCCGGCATTACTGACTGACCTGCCCGACAAATCACCTGACGCCGCTCCATCCAGGCGAAAACCGTTGTTGCCATCAAGATCAGTTAAATTAATCACACCTGTTGTTGGTATCGATACTTCTGTGTGCACAGCCCTATCTACCTGCAGCGTCGTCCCGCTATTGGCAAAAATACGATAATTACCCTCGAACCCAGCATCCGTCCAGCCGTCTAAGAGGCCAACAACATGGTCTCCCGCATTACCATTCACGGTAAAAGTATTGGTTGTATCCGAAAGACTGAGTAAGTCTGGCAACGTAAGTGTCAATGTATTGTCGCCACTGCCGGTCAGATCAATCGTTTCGATACCATCGATGGTATCGTGGAAGTTCGCCAGATCCAGATTGATGCCCTTACCCGTCAACTCCAGCGTATCGGTGCCAATCCCGCCCTCTACCTGTTGAAAGTCAAGATCAGCGACCGCAATGGTATCGTCACCGCCATCGCCATGGAATATGTCTGCGCCGCCGCGGCCGTCCATGCGGTCGTTGCCGTCACCCGCCTCAAAACGTTCTGCCAAGATAGTACCCACCAGATTATCATCCCCCGCAGTACCTCGATATACCGCCTCACCGGTAATAAAGTCGCCACCAAATATTACATAGCTGGAGCCGGATCTGTCGCCATTCGGATCAGCGAGACGAGCACCAATAACTAAATCATCAAAACCATCACTATTGACATCTCCTGCACTACTGACAGATATGCCTAACTGGTCATATGCTGCCACACCGTCCAAACGAAAACCGTCATTGCCGTCGAGACTGGATAAGTTCAGCGTGGCGGCAAAACCCGATGTCTTGCCAAATATCACGTAACTGGAACCAGAGAAATCGCCGTCTGGATCACCACTGATAGCCCCAACAATCAAATCATCTAAATCATCGCCATTGACGTCACCAGCATTGCTAACCGCGCTACCACCATCTAGGCGGAAACCATTGCTACCATCAAGATTGGACACATCCATTGCAGCAGCAAAACCGGCTGCCCGACCAAACACTACGTAACTGGAACCAGAAGCGTTAGTATTAGCACCAGAAGCACCAATAATCAAATCAGCAAAACCATCGCCGTTAATATCTCCCGCGTTGCTCACTGACTTACCCAAAAAGTCATTCTCTGACAAGCCATCCAGACGAAAACCGTTGTTACCATCAAGGCTGGATAATTCCATGGCAGCAGAAAAACCGGAGGCACGTCCAAACACCACGTAGCTGGATCCGGAAAAATCAGCGTTCGAATCGACCCCAGTAGCACCGATAATCACGTCAGCAAAACCATCGCCGTTAACGTCCCCCGCACTGCTGACTGAGGTACCCGAATTATCGCGACTTGCCACGCCATCAAGACGAAAACCATCGTCGCCATTAAGACTGGATAGACTCATCGTCGAATCAAAACCCGAAGCTTTACCAAACACCACATAGCTGGAGCCGGACTGAAAACCGCTCGGTTCGGCACCTGAAACACCGACAATCACATCGTCGAATCCATCGCCATTGACATCTCCAGCACTGCTGACTGAAACGTTTTGACTTTCAATTCCATCCAGGCGAAACCCATTACTGCCATCAAGACTGGATAAATTGATGTCCGCTGAAAAACCGGAAGACCGCCCAAACACAACGTAGCTTGCACCATCAAATGTCGGAGTTCTATACATATCAGCACCCTGGGCACCAATAATGACATCATCAAATCCATCGCCATTGATGTCACCTGCATCGCTGCCTGAAAAATAGTACAGACCAATGTATGGAGCATCTAAGCGGAATCCATTACTGCCATCGAGACTGGACAGATCCAGCATCCTATCAAATCCGGCCGCCTGACCAAATACCACATAACTTGAGCCGAAGTAAGTATTATTCGAACCGTCAAAACGGGCACCAATAATCACATCATCAAAACCATCTCCATTGATGTCTCCAGCATTGCTGACTGAATTACCTGAAACATTATCCTTCGCCACACCATCCAGACGAAAACCATTGCTACCATTAAGTATAGACACGTTCATTATTGGTATTGCCATTTCTTGCCTCCAATATAGGAAGGGATTTGTAAGTCATCCATCATTACTGAGATATTCACCATCATCTTGGTCATAAACCGTGTGGCATGATGAATGTGTAACTTCGCCAGCAGAATATTCACCGCAAATCGTTAATTTAAATTATTTTTATAAAATATGTTGACGAGATCAGACACTGTCGCACAAAAAACCTGCGATGACAATTCAGATAATTCTGATAGGCTGCATAGGTTTTATGGAAGCTTGAACGGCGCTTGAATTATAGTGGGAAGATTGCTGAGAAACGCACTCGATGCAGGTAGCTGCCCTGCAAAAACAGATCAGAAAATACAATTTCTCTGACCTGCTTCTAAAAGTAAGTAATACAGATATTTCTTGAAGATTAAGCTATCGGGAAATCCGTCGTCACATCCACCCCGATCAACAGCACCGCTTCCCCTTGTGTATAGGTGTGGAAATTACCGTGAACACCGCCATCGGTCCAACCGCTGCTCAGTCCAACCACGCGATCTCCGGCATTGCCTTTGATCTTCAAGGTATTCGTCTCTTGCGACAGATCAATAACATCCTGCGCCGTCAAGGTCACCATATTGTCTCCGACACCATATAAAGCGATAGTTTCGATGCCATGAATGTTATCGATCACATTGGACAGATCCAAATTATAACCGCTACCAGCCAATCCCAGGATATCAGTACCCAACCCACCATCGACAAATTGAAAATCATCACCCAAGATGCGGATGTAATCATTACCCGCTCCGCTATCAAACGAATCCGCACCGCCGCGGCCGATCATGCGGTCGTTGCCATCACCACCCTCAAAGCTCTCCGCCGCTTTGGTGCCGGTGAAAATATCATCGCCCGGTGTACCGGGAAAATCCACTTGATCACCGCCGAAATCGCTGCTACCAAATACTACGTATGTAATGCTGGGCGTATCTCTGAAATAACCATATTGATCAACCGCTAAGCCTCCAGGAACTCCAATCATTAAATCATCAAAACCGTCACCATTCACATCTCCCGCGCCACTTACTGAAGAAACAGTACCAAAATATGCAGAACTCTTCCTCATCAAAGTCATTAAATTGACCGATCCATCAAATCCCGTGGCTTGACCAAACACTAAGTAAGTCGAACTTGAACCAGAAACAGCGATAATTACATCATCAAAACCATCCCCATTGACATCCCCAGCAGCACTAACATCACGGCCTAACCTTTCATGGCTCATTTCTCCATCCAGACGAAAACCGTTGCTGCCATCCAAATCGGATAAACGCATCGTCGCATCAAAATCCGACGATTTGCCAAACACCACATAGCTCGAGCCAGAATTGTAACCATTTGGCGCAGCATAAGGAACTCCAATAATCAAATCATCGAATCCATCCCCGTTGACATCCCCAGCAGGGCTGACTGAAGAACCTGACCGACTACCTACTTCGCCATCCAAACGAAAACCATTACTGCCATCAAGAGCAGACAGATTCATCGCCGCATCAAATCCGGATGCCTTGCCAAATACCACGTAGCTGGAACCGGAATTACTACCATTCGAATCGGCACCAAAAGCACCGACAATTACATCATCAAAACCATCTCCGTTGACATCCCCAGCAGTGCTAACAGCGCTACCTGCTCTATCATACCTCTCTTCCCCATCCAGACGAAAACCATCATTGCCGTCAAGATCGGACAAATCCACAGTCGCATCAATGCCCGATGCCTTACCAAATACTATATAGCTGGAGCCGGAGTTTAGCTCATTCGAGTCGGCATAATAACCACCACTGACAATCACATCATCAAATCCATCGCCGTTGACATCTCCAGCATTGCTAACGGAAGTATTTAATCTGCCAATTTTCTCTTCCCCATCCAGACGAAAACCATCACTACCGTCAAGATCAGACAGATCCACCGTCGCATCAAAACCCGATGCCTTGCCATATACCACATAGCTGGAACCGAAACCGACGCGATTACTCACAGATTCAAGACCGCCTACAATCACATCATCAAAGCCATCGCCATTGACATCCCCAGCGGTGCTGACCGAAACACCAAAAAAATCATATAGTCCTCTTTTATCCAAACGGAAACCATTACTGCCGTCAAGATCGGATAGATCCACCGTCGCATCAAAGCCCGATGCCTTGCCAAATACTACATAACTGGAACCAGAAATGTAGTCATAACCGGAATATGGTTCACCTCGTGGCCCCCCGAATGCACCAATAATAAAATCGTCGAAACCATCACCATTCATATCTCCCGCATTGCTAACTGAATTGCCAAATCGATAATCCTGCGCCACTTCATCTATGCGAAAACCATTGCTACCATCAAGATCATCTAAGAAAAATTTAATTATCGCCATTATTATTGCCTCCAGAACATGAAAGAATTTGCAGGTCATCCATCATACGTCAGAGTATTCACCATCATCGTGGTCATAAACCGTGTGACTTGATGAGTGTGTAATTTCGCCAGCAAAATATTCCACCGCAAGTTGTTAATTTAAATTATTTTATTAGAATATTTTGACGAGATCAGACACTGTGACACAAAAATACTTTAATAACAATTCAGATAATTCTGATAGGTTACGTAAGTTTTATGGAAGCCTGAGCGGCGCTTGAAATAGGGTGGAAAAATTGCCTAGAACGCATTCAGCATAGGCTGTTATCCTTAAAAAAACAGGTCTGGAAATGCAAATTTCCTGACCTGCTTCTAAAAGTAAGTAAAACAGATATTTCTTGAAGATTAGGCTATCGGGAAGTCCGTCGTCACATCCACCCCGATCAACAGCACCGCTTCCCCTTGAGTATAGGTGTGGAAATTACCGTGCACGCCGCCATCCGTCCAACCGCTGCTTAGCCCGGTCACGCTATCGCCGGTATTGCCTTTGATCTTCAAGGTATTTGTCGTATCCGACAAATCGATGATATCCTGCGCGGTCAGCATCAGTGAGTTATCTCCGACACCATACAAACTAATGGTTTCTATACCGTGAATTTTATTGACCACGCTGGATAAATCCAGATTAAATCCACTGCCAGTCAGCCCTAAAGTATCGGTACCTGAGCCGCCGTCGACAAGCTCGAAATCATCGCCCAAAATGCGGATGTAATCGTTACCCGTACCACCATCAAACGAATCCGCGCCGCCTCGGCCGATCATGCGGTCGTTGCCATCCCCGCCTTCAAAGCTCTCCGCAGCGGAAGTGCCAGTGAAAATATCATCTCCGTGCGTGCCGGGAAAATCTACGTCATCAACAAAGCTGCTGCGACCAAAGATGACGTAGCTGGAGCCGGAATCATTACCATTCGGATCAGCATTAGGCGCACCCACAATCAAATCGTCAAAACCATCGCTATTGACGTCTCCTGCACTACTCACAGAGTAGCCTGATTTTTCAAATGCTTCACCATCCAGACGAAAACCATTACTACCGTCGAGACTGGATAAATCCATCGCCACACCAAATCCCGATGCCTTACCAAATACCACATAACTGGAACCCGATTGAACACCATTCGGAGTAGCAATAGGAGCACCGACAATCACATCATCTAAACCGTCCCCGTTCACGTCCCCGGCACTGCTCACAGAGAAGCCTGATCTATCATACCCTGTTTCACCACGCAGACGGAAACCATTACTACCGTCAAGACTGGATAAACTCACCGCAGCATTAAATCCAGATGCCTTGCCAAATACCACATAGCTGGAACCGAGATACTGACCGCTCGGACCAGATAAAGGAGCGCCGATAATCAAATCATCGAACCCATCACCGTTGACATCTCCCGCACTGCTTACTGAGCGGCCTGAATATTCAGGCCCGATTTTATCATCCAGACGGAAACCATTAGTTCCATCGAGACCGGATAAATCCATCGTTGCATCAAATCTGGATGCCTTGCCAAATACCACGTAACTGGAGCCAAAAAAGTTAATACTAGTTGGGTCAGTTCCAAAATCATCGACAATCAAGTCTTCAAAGCCATCCCCATTGACATCCCCTGCATTACTCACAGCACGACCTGAAACTGCATACTCCGATCCATCCAGGCGAAAACCATTACTGCCATTGAGACTGGATAAATCCATCGCAGCATCAAAACCGGATGACTTGCCAAACACCACGTAACTGGAACCGGAGGAAGAGCCGCCCAGATCAGCACCAGGAGCGCCAATAATCATGTCATCAAAACCATCACCGTTGACATCTCCTGCACTGCTCACAGTGCTGCCTAAACGATCTTCCGTTGCTTCACCATACAGGCGGAAGCCATTACTACCATTGAGACTGGATAAATCCATCGCAGCATCAAATCCGGATGCCTTGCCAAATACCACGTAACTGGAGCCAGAATCATCACCATTTGAATCAGCGCGATCAGCACCAATAATCACATCATCAAAACCATCCCCGTTGACGTCCCCCGCACTGCTCACAGAATCGCCTGAAAAATCACCCGTTGCTCCATTCAGGCGGAAACCATTAGTTCCATCGAGACCGGATAAATCCATCGTTGCATCAAATTCGGATGCCTTGCCAAATACTACGTAATTTGAACCGGATCCATTACTATTCGAATCAGCGCCAGGAACGCCGATTATCACATCATCAAAACCGTCCCCATTCACGTCTCCCGCATCACTCACAGAGAAGCCTGATTGGCCATACGCTGCTTCACCATTCAGGCGGAAACCGTTATTACCATCAAGACTGGATAAATTAATACTATGCGCCGCCATTATTATTACCTCCAGAACAAAAAGAGACTTGCCGGTAATCCATCAATTGCCAAGGTATTCATCATTATCTTTGCCATGAACTGTGTGATTTCATGTATTTGACTTACCCAGTCGGGTATTCCATATACCGTAAGCTGTTAGTTAATTTAGATTATTTTTATTAGAATATTTTGACGAGACGAAGCACTATTACACATAAATATTATAATGTAAATTCAGATAATTCTGACAGCATGCATAGGTTTTTAGAAGCCTGAATGGTGATTGAAATATAGCGGAAAGATCGTTGAGGAATGTATATATTGCAGGCAGTTGCCATGCAAAAAGAACAGTTAAATTGATATATTTTTATGGAATGTTTTTTTATGACCATACGTCATAATTGACTCACTGTGCAATGGCAATATCTGAAAGGAAATGGTATCCGCCGTTTCCGAGTGTGGCAGCGCTTATTAATCGGGAGAACTTTTCCACATACTCCATTAATCCCGAGCATCCCTTTCAGGCTTGTCCGATCGTTGCGGCTTGGACGTTATGTTTGGTTGAGTATCAGGTTGCTTAGGTTCGTGTTTGCGCACAAACCAGGAAAAGAACAGCGGAACAAAAATAGTGGCGACGGTGGTGGCCATGATCATGCCGCCAAAAACACCGGTTCCCATCGATTGGCGCGCTGCCGAGCCGGCACCGGTGGCTATGACCAGCGGAACCACGCCTAATATAAACGCCATCGAAGTCATTACGATCGGGCGGAAACGCAGTTGCGCGGATTGAATCGCTGCCTGTGAAGCATCCACACCCTGCTTCATTCTCTGGCTGGCAAATTCAACCAGCAGAATCGCATTTTTCGCCGTCAACCCGATCAACGTCACCATGCCGATCTGAAAATAAATATCATTGGGCATGCCGCGCAGCAGAATGGCGGCTAATGCACCGAGCATCGCAAACGGAATCGCCATAATGACGGCCACGGGCAATGCCCAGGTTTCAAATTGCGCAGCCAGAATCAGGAAAACCATCACGACCGCAAGACTGAAAGCAAAGATTGCCGCCGAACCCAATCTTTTTTCCTGAAATGCGGCGCCGGTCCAGGCAATTTGATAACCTTCCGGCAAGGTTGTGGCCGCAATGCTTTCGACCAGTGCAATGGCCTCGCCGGAACTGACACCGCCGGCGCCGCTCCCCATGATTTTCGCCGCCAGCAGACCATTGAACCGTTCCAGTTGCTCCGCACCGACGATATGTTTGACTGTACTCAAGGCTGACAAAGGTACCATCGCACCGGATTCCGCGCGCACGTAGACTTTCCCCAAATCCTCCGCTTTCATACGATAAGCAGCCTCGGCCTGTAGCTGCACGCGATACGTCCGCCCAAAGCGATTAAAATCATTCACATAAAACGTTCCCATAGTGCTTTGCAGCGTGTCATAAATAGTTGGGATGGCAACCCCTTGCGCGATGGCCTTAGCTTCATCCACTTCGACAAAATATTGCGGTACCGATGAGCGCAAAAATGAATTCACTGTCGCCAGCTTTGGCTCTTCCCTCAGCGCCTGCATAAACTCATTCACGACCACGGCCAACTGGGCAGTATCAGAACCCGCGCGGCTCTGCACAAACAATTCAAACCCGCCGGTACTGCCCAATCCCCGTATTGCCGGTGGATTAAAGGCAATCGCCAGGCCATCCGGTTGCTGGGCACCTATTTGAAATATCTTCTTGACCGTATCTTCCGCGCTGACCGTGCGTTCCGACCAATCTTTCAAGCGCAGAAATATGGTCGACACATTCGTTTTGTTCCCCCCACCAATAAAATCCAGCCCATTCACTGCAAACTGAAAAATCACCGCCGGCTCCTTGCTCATCAGCTCGGCAACAACGGCGTCAGCGGTCTGCACGGTTCTCGCCAGCGTAGCACTATCCGGCAAAATTACAGCGGCAATTACGAAACCTTGATCTTCCGCAGGAACCAAGCTCTCCGGAATATGCTTCACTAGAAACATCAATCCCACAATCACCAACGCAAAGATCAGTACGCATCGGATCGAGTGGCGCAGACTCAAGCCCACCATGCCGACATAAAATCTGCGCACTTGCTCAAAATGTTTGTTGAACCAGGTAAAAAAAACCGATTGACGATGCGCCGGTCGAAGTAAAACCGCGCACAAAGTGGGCGTTAACGTCAAGGCCACAATTCCGGAAATAACACCCGCTACCGCCACCGTTACAGCAAACTGTCGATACAACTCACCGGCTATGCCTCCCAGGAATGCAACCGGAATAAAAACCGCCACCAGAACCATAGTCATCGCCACCACGGCACTCGATACCTGTTGCATCGCTTTGATTGCCGCATTCATCGGTGACAATTTTTCTTGCGTGATTAACCGCTCGATATTTTCCAGCACCACAATCGCATCATCGACCACAATGCCGATGGATAGCACCATTGCAAAGAGCGTCAAGGTATTAATCGAGTAACCCAGCAGCCATAGCCCGGCAAACGTGCCGATTAAGGAAATCGGGATGGCGATAATGGGAATCAGCGTGGCACGCCAGCTTTGCAGAAATAGATAAACCACCAGAACCACCAGCAACATGGCTTCTCCCAGGGTTTTGATCACTTCCCAAATGGAGGCTTTGACAAAGATGCTGATATCGTAGGAAACAACGTACTGCACCCCTTCAGGGAAATAATGCTGCAGCTCGCTCATCTTGGCTTTAACCGCTGCAGCCGTATCCAGTGCATTGGCACCGGAGCGCAAAAAGACACCGATACCCAAGCCTGGCTGTCCATTCAGCAAGGTCCGGTTTGAATAGTCTTGCGCACCCAATTCAATCCGCGCAACATCTTTTAAATACAACACACCGCGCGCTCCATCCGAACGCAAGATAATATTTTCAAATTGTTCTGGTTCCAACAACCGGCCTTTAGCAGTGACGGTATAAACCAATTGTTGGTCGGCCAACGCGGGTTCCTGTCCTATTTTCCCCACGGCGGGTTGCGTATTTTGTGCCCGGATAGCGCTGGCGATATCGCTGGTTGTAATGCCCAGCTGCGCCATTCGGTCCGGTCTCAACCAAATCCGCATGGAATAATCCTGGGCGCCAAAAATTCTGGCTTCTCCAACACCCGGCGAACGTCTGATGTCATCCAGAATATTATTGGTAATAAAATTGCTTAGAAAAAGCCCCGTGTGCTGAGGATCCTGAGAAGTTACCGCGAAAACCAACAACAGATCATTGGTGCGTTTCTGGATGGTAATCCCGCTACGCCTGACTTCATCGGGTAAACGCGCCAGCGCGGTATTCACTTCATTGCTGACATTGAACGTAGCGCGATCGATATCGGTGCCAATCTCAAACGTGACGGTAATTGTCAGGCGGCCGCTCGAATCAGCACTGGAATTAAAGTACAGCAACCCTTCAATGGCACTGAGCTTCTCTTCAATTGGCGCGGCCACTGTTTTGATGACCGTTTCGGCACTCGCGCCGGGAAAATTTGCGGTCACAATGACCGTAGGGGGCGTAATTCTCGGGTACTGCTCGATCGGCAATTGCATGGCAGCCGCCAGTCCTGCAAGCACAATAATGATCGACAAAACCGATGCAAAGATCGGTCGCTCAATAAAAAATCTAGCCATAAGTGGGGTTGCTAATTGTCAAGAAGACACATTGGAATGCTCAGTTGATACCGTATCCCGTAATTGAGGATCAACGATTTTACCGGGCGACAGTTTAATGAGATTATCGACGACTACTCGATCCCCCGCATTTAATCCATCCAGAATAACCCAATCCTTGCCGATCCAATCCCCGGCGATAACAGCCCGTTGACCGACAATGTTATGTTCATCAATGACATAAACAAAACGACCTAAATCCGAGCTTAGCACTGCGACCTGCGGGACGATGTACACCGTTTTCGATTCCCCGGCGATAACCCGCACCCGCACAAATTGACCCGGCAATATACGTTGATCGGCATTATCAAATGTGGCGCGCAATTGCTGTGTGCCGAGCATGGGATCAATTCTACTGGCGGCAAAATTGATCTTGCCTGACTGTTGATACTCAGATCCATCCGCAAGAATCATTTGCACACTATGCACATTCTTTTCGTTCAAATGCCCACCGAATCTGGCAACTTCATTATCAGAGAAACTGAATCGCACCCATATCGGAGACAGCTGCGCCAATGTTGTCAGCAAGCTGCTATTGGCTGACACCAATGCACCTTCGGAAAATTGCGCACGCCCGGTCACCCCACTGACAGGCGCTTTAACAGTCGTGTAGGAAAGATTGAGCTGCGCTTGCTGAACACGAACTTTTGCAGCTTGCAAGGCAGCTTCTTCTATCGCCAGATCCGCCGTGGTCAATTCATGAGCGCGCTGACTGACAAAATTTTCAGCCAGCAACTGTCTTTGACGATTTTCATCGGTTCTGGCGCGTAATACCCGAACTTCCTGCTCGCGCAGTAAGGCTCTGGCCTCATTCAAAGCATTCTGAAAAGGCTCGGGATCGATTAAAAATAACTGCTGTCCGGCTATAACAGCCGCACCCTCGTCATACCAGCGCTTAAGTAAAATTCCACCGACACGCGGACGGACCTCGATTTCTTTTGCGCCCTCAGTTTGCGCGATTGTTTCAAGGCTCATGGGCATATTGACAGGTTCAGCAGCCATAACTGTCACCACGATGGCTGGATTCGTTCCGGCTGCTGGCTGTTCCGGCTCGCTGCCTCCACAGCCTGCCAATAGGAAACACGCCAATCCATAATGAAAAGAATTAGCGCATTTCTTTTTAACGATTATTAGAAGAGAATAATAATTCAATAAATTAGAAAAAATAGAGATGACCACTCGATCAATTTGCTCAGTAAGTTTTAATTTAACATCTATCAATTATGGAAAAACCACAAAAGCATAATAGTGTTCTGTATAATATCCATAATGATAGTTTGAAGAACAGTGTAGAAGTATTGCATAGATGAAGATAAGATATTCCTCATTATTTTACCCGCCTCCGGATGCGCAGTTGAGTATTTATGCCTATAGATCTGTCTTATTAAATTGATCCTGATCATTAAAACTGACTCCAATCACTCAATGTGCATGATTCGATCAACTCTATTTTTAATGCTAAATAAAATTTAAAGGTGCGCTATATATGCCTGTCCATATTTTTTTTGCCCTATTAACTCTCTGTATGCTGTCAGCAACAATAACTGCTCAGGCATCCTTGAAATTACCTGAAACTGTAAAAGTTGACCCCGCCGCGTTAACCGGTGAACCCATGTGCGATCCCATCATTTCTGCCGCATGGCGGGAAGCTCAGGAAATTGAAGGCGTCAAAATTGAAGCATCCCCAGGTTGCAGTCCGGATAATCCCGCGTGGATTGCAGCGGCCGTCAAAGGAACCAATAATATCTCGATGGATACCCTGATGAAAACGGGGCTCTCGCCTGATGCCATCATCAAAACCGATGACCTGGACGGTGACGGTGATCCCGACCGGATTATCATCAAACTGGAAATCATGGAATTAAACGGCAAAACCCCCGATTTCCCCGGCGTGCTTCCAACCTTTGATATTGCGCCCGGCATACAGCCGGGCGCATGGGTTTTCGCGCCCAAGATGAGCGGCATGTCGACTGAAAATTTTGAGAGTATCCGTGCGAACCCGCTATTGAGGCTGCCTTCCCCGGTCATACGCGTCGAAGTCGGCGATATCGTGCAAATCGTATTGGAAAATACTCATTATTTCCCTCATAGCATCCATCTGCACGGCGTTGATCACCCATTTTCACATGGCGAGCACGGTGGTCAAGATGGTGTACCGCAGACCAGTGAAGTGGAACTGATGCCGGGCGAACGTCGTATTTATCAGTTCCAGGCACGCCAACCAGGTACCATGTTTTACCACTGCCACGTGCAAACCCATACCCACTTGGCAATGGGATTGGCCGGGATGATTATCGTTGAAGAAAACAGACCGAATAACTGGCTGCAGACGTTAAATATCGGTGCAGGTCATGTACGCCATCCTTCGGTTGCGGTGCGCGAGCAGTTCGATCAAGAGTACGATCTGCACTATCACGCAATGGATAAGCAATTGGGCGAGATCATCCAGAAACATAACGATCCCAGACTCATTGCACGTGACATGAACCGGCGTTATGACATTACCGACTCGACCGAAGATTATTTTACTTTGAACGGTCTTTCATTTCCTTATACGCTCAGGGAATCGCTCATCATTGTTGAACCGGATCAAAAAATCAAACTGCGGCTGCTCAATAGCGGCGGCGAACAGATCGCCGTTCATACCCACGGCCACCATGCCACGATCACGCATTATGATGGCGTGGAACACAACCCAATGGCGCAAATTATGCGTGACGTCTTTGATATCGCTCCGGCGCAACGCATTGATCTGAAGCTGGAAACTGTCAATGACGGTAAACATAGCTACGGCGAAGGGGACTGGCTGATTCATGACCATCGGGAAAAAGGAATCACCACGGACGGCATGGCCGAAGGCGGCAGCATGAGCTCGATCGTCTACACATCCTATTTAGGTAAAGACGGCATGCCGAAGGTAAGTCATTTTGGTATTGATTTGAACAAGTATTTCACCAAGGAATACTTTGAAAGAAGGCTCCCCATCTGGCAGGATCTGGATGAATGGGCGAGCTTGGGATCTCCGGGTGAGCATACGGGCTTGGATACTGCGACACAAACTTCGCTGCTTAATGCACTCTATGGTTTACTGGCAGGGCTTTTGATCTATTTGATTTTCGCCCGCTGGGGACAAATCAAGCAAAGCACCACAGCAGCAATTGCACGTCTAAAAAGCCCCAAAGGGAGTAACCAATAATGGCTAAGACTACAACAATTATTTTTTTACTTGCCGGTATTCTTGCATTCAACACCCATGCAGCTGCGCAACAGCAGGATACGCCCATCGAACAAGAGAAGCATGATCACAGCGGCCACGACATGGCACCTGATGCACATGACCATAGCGGACATAGCATGGATCAGGATAAGCATGATCATAGCGGCCATAGCATCAGTAAACAGGCCGGGCACGCAGCTGAGCATGATGACACGAGTGGCGATCACGGTCATGATCACGACATTGATCACAGTACCCACGATATCCATGCTACTGAACATGGTGATCTCCATCACCATCACCACATGGATCACGACGACCATATCATGGACCACGAAGGCACCATGATCATGGGACAGAATCTGGATAAACTTCCCAGTAGTTGCCAAAGCATTTCGGAAGAAGTTGAAATTACCGTGCGTGCCGGCAGAAAATATTCTGCAAAATTTCCAGGCACTGCTTTCGCCTTTGATCAGCAACAGTGGCACGTAAAGCCCTGCGCAAAAGTTACCTGGCATTTTATTAACGAGGATAGTGTCCGCCATCAATTCATGATGCACGGCTTGCCTAAATATCTTTATAAATACGGCATGTTCCATCTGGAAGTCACTGGCCCCAAAACCGTATCCGGCACGATCATCGTACCGGGCTCCGATGACACTTATTTGGTGCACTGCGATATTTCCCATCATATGGAAAAAGGCATGAAGGCACAATTAGTGGTGGGGAAAGGCGGAAAAGACATCCCGAGCATTCCAGGTTTAACACCATATAATGTAAACGATCGTTATGAAGCTGAAGACTTGCCGAAAGTTTCTAGTAAACCTTCTGGCAAAACTGAGAACAACTTACTAACACTGGAAATGACTGATTTTTCTAACCCGGATTTGAGAAATTACGGAATAATGCTGATTGGTGCACTGATCGGATTATTTCTCATACCACTATTTAAGAAAATTCCATTGCGTAAAAAGAACGACTAAGAAGTAATTGTAATATCAGTTTTAATTGTTGAGTCAATCAGATAAATCCAGGTTCCAAATTATCTGATTGACTTGATGATGATTAGTGTGTTTTCTTTGACCAGGGAAACCGGAAACCGCTCTTATCGTTTTTCTGAGTATCCAAGCCGTCCTCTCCCAGCGTATTCGAACCAGGCTGCATCGATGGTTCATTCGTATTTTTTTGACCTTGATGCGTAACGGCAGCCGAAAGCCGAGTGCCAAGCAACTGATTCAGTTGCTGTGACAAATGATGAGCAGTATCGATACTGATTGCCATCCTGCTGGACAACTTTACATTGACCACATCCGGTAGCTTTTCGCCTGATCGCGCCATTCGATTCAAAGCATTCAGGCTCTGCGGATCAAGGAAACCGAAATCGACTAGCACCACGCCCTGCCCACCATTCACAGTCGAGCAATTGGAATACAGCGGCTGACCCGTGTGCTCGCCCGGCAACATCCTGATACCAATCTGCTTAGTAGCCGGTTGAGTCATCTCATCTTTATCCTGAGTCATAATATCTTTCTCATCAGACATGCGTTTCTCCAATTAGAAATATCAATCACATAAAACAACCATGCCTCAATACGCAACATCAATTGCCTGAGCGCAACAGTAGAAATCCCAACTATTTTTTTTGCAGCAATTGATTCAGCTGATGCGCCAAATTATGCGCGGCTTCAACATTCAGTGCAATCCGGCACGACATCCTTGCGCCAACGGTATCCGGCACTCTCTTACCCGAACGCACCAGTTGATTCAACGTATTCATGGTCTGGGGATCGAGAAAACCAAAATCCACAATCACGACGCCCTGCCCTCCTTGAATCGAAGCAAAATTAGAATATAGTGGCTGACCGGCATGCTCACCTTGCTGCATCCTGACATTAACCTGCATTCCCTGATTTCCGGTTGCTTCCGTTTTATTCTCGATTGGTATGTCATTCTGTTCAGTCATTAAGTATTCTCCCGATTATGATGCAATTTTAAATTACCCAAATCTCATGCACATGTTCAAAACCTACCCTATTCCAACACAATAGGCTGATTTCATCAATATGAATAATTCCGTAACGTTTAAAATTTCCAATTCGCTTATAGAGGAGGCTTGGATTTTTCTCCGCCTGCGATCAGCACTTCTGGCTGCAACGACGTATCGAGAAAATTCAATACCGCCAATCATCAAAAATGTCCACCCGGGACTCCTTGGATAACCGTTCTTGATCTTTTAACCAGCGCTTAAAGAACTTGTCATCAGTCAGTTGCTGCAAATCCTGCTGCATCGCGCTCAAGTCTCTTTCAAAAAATGATTCCTCGGCCCTGAGACTGCGATTAAGGCTAGCCACGCTCACCGTCTCATAGGACTTGAGGCCAAATTCACAGCGTACATCATGACGCTGCTGTTGCAGTTCGCTTTCCAGTTCCTGGGCTTGTTGTTTGAGCAATAACGTCAACGCAGCAATTTGCTCATCCGCCATTTTGGCAATGGATGCAGTGTCCGTTAGTTCAGTACGCAGTTGGATTTGTAACAGAGCCACCAAATCACGACGATCGTAAGCGGCATTGGCTTCGCTCATGAGCACTGTTTTCCGCTCACGTTCATCGGAATCACTGGCACGATCAGGATGCAAAGCACTGGCCAGTTGTCGAAAAACTTTGCGCAATGTGGTTTCTGCCGCCTCTTGATCGGCTTTAGCCTGCAGCTGAGCGGCGCTGGGCTTTCTTTTTCGAATCCGAGCCTGTTGGCGCGCTTCCTGCTCGGCAGCTTCCGCTTCACGCAAACGCTTCATTCCCGCTTTAAACACATCGTGCACAGTTTCCAGGGATTCATCATCGACCAACGATTCACCCAGCATGTCTTCCATCATTTCACGCATGTCCATCATGGCAGATTGCTCCTTCTGCGCCAAACTTTCACTGCTGTGCTTATCATGCAGCGCTTTCATTTCTTCATCTCCTTGCGCTATCAACTGCATGCTGAGATTGCACAGTATGGTCGCAGCGATGCGTTCTTGCTGAGTACTCAAGCCTCTACGCTGCAATCGGCTATCCAGCAGAAACACCATTTCGCGCACACACAGGCTATGGCGCTCACGCAGTGGCGTCAGTATCTGGTGATACACGGGGCGATGCGCATCTCGTATTACCTGCACTTCGACCAGCTGTAACTTCAGTTTATCGATACGCGCCAGAAGCCGGTTAAAGCGCTGCTGCCCTGGCGATAACTGATCATGCTGCGCCGTCATTTTGAGCGCGTTGGCAGAATTACCTGAGTTTTGGCGCTGAGTATCTTTGATCTCATTGGAAAATAAATCAGGTTGATGATGCATTTGCAATCCTATTAAGCGCGATTTTCGGGTAGTTTGCGAGTATTTCCGGGAAATATTTTATTTTTACAGCACTGTCTTTTAACCAACGAAATTCCTATTGATCGGCAGAATGATTGAGCCATGAGGGAAAAACCTGTAAATTGACGAACCATTGATGACTCTATTGTTTCTTGACCCTCATGATCCGGATGACCAAAACACTTTCACCATTGCTGCATTATATTCTGAGATACGGTTTTATCGGCAGTCTTTTCTTCTTGACCGGTTGCCAATCATTTCTAACCCAACCGACGGAATCAGCCAGTCCCGTGGCTCGTTCATTGCCGATGCCCATTGCGAGCCATGAATACAGTTTCGATTCCGCCCGGGAAGATGTGGTTGGTAAATTACAGATCATTACTGCCCGCGAGGACGATACACTTTCCGATATCGCCCGGCGTTTTAACCTGGGTTATGAAGAAATCGTCAGCGCCAATCCCCAAATCGATCCCTGGCTACCGAAAGCAGGAACAAAAGTTGTTATCCCAACCCAATTCGTGTTACCGGACGCCCCGCGTCAAGGTATTGTGATCAATCTTGCTGCAATGCGGCTGTTTTATTTTCCGCAAACCAAACCGGGCGAGCCGCAAAGGGTCATTACACACCCGGTCGGGATCGGTCGCGTGGAATGGAAAACACCGGAGGGCATGACACGGATTACGGCCAAAAACAAGAATCCCAGTTGGATACCGACACCCTCCATTCGGAAAGAACATGCCAGAAACGGCAATCCACTTCCCGCTATCGTACCGCCGGGGCCCGACAATCCCATGGGCGCTCATGTTCTCAGACTCGCCTGGCCAAGTTATGCGATTCATGGTACCGACAAACCACCGAGCATTGGCTTACGCGGCAGTCACGGCTGTGTGCGCATGTACCCGGAGGATATCGCCTTCATTTATAACGATGTCCCAGTAGGCACACCGGTTCGCGTCGTCAATCAGCCTCATTTGCTTGGCTGGCGTGAAAACACGCTATATTTGCAAAGCTATCCCATTTTGGAGGACGACAAGCGTAATCACAACCTATTGCTTAAGAATTCATTAAACACCGCACGCGCTTCGTCCAAAGCAAAGCTCGATTCACGATCTCAGGCCCGCATCAATCAAGCCCTGCTTAATGAAATCCTGCAGAATCCGCGTGCGATTGCGACACCGGTTACACAAACTGATTTGACATTGCAAGCCTATCTCGATCTCGCAAAACGCGTGCAAAACACACTACCTTTCAATGCCACCTGGGACGGTAACATGGATGGACAATTAACGGCAGCCACAGTCATGGAAATGGCTGATCAAGAAGAAGTCCGGATGCGATAGTATTGCACGCTATTTTTATCAATCCCTGGATACTCAAAACATAGAAATTATTTTTTGGATCCAAGTTACGCAAACATTCCCAATTAATTTGAGAGAATTGAGACGATCCGTCCGCTTTTTTACATCCTGATTCTACTATCGATGAATTTACACTCAAATCCGGCCCAAGCTGACGCACCGCCAATCCGTCTGGTGATTCACGGCGGTGCTGGCACGATTGAGCGCGGCAAACTGACTGCAGAGCGCGAGCAAGCGTATACGCAAGTGCTTGCACAATCGCTGGCTGCTGGTTACGCCGTACTCAAGGCAGGAGGCAGCAGCGTTGATGCCGTAATTGCTGCCATTGTGGTCATGGAAGACTCGCCCTGGTTGAATGCAGGCAAAGGTGCAGTATTCACGCATGCCGGTCGCAATGAGCTGGATGCATCGCTCATGGATGGCGCCACACGTATGGCAGGCGCTGTTGCTGCTGTCACCACCATTCGCAATCCGATTCGTGCCGCGCAAGCGGTAATGACTCGAAGCGCCCATGTCATGCTGATCGGCCAAGGTGCCGAAACCTTTGCCGCCGAACAAGGATTGGAAATCGTCGATCCATCCTATTTCCATACCGAATTTCGCTGGAAACAATTGCAAAAAGCGATTGCCGAAGAACGCGTACTGCGCGATCATGATGTCAATATCAGCACCCTACAACCTGATAAGGATGAGAAACGTGGGACGGTTGGCGCGGTCGCATTGGATCGTTATGGTAATCTTGCAGCCGGCACATCCACTGGCGGGCTCACCAACAAACGCTTCGGACGCGTCGGAGATTCCCCCATCATCGGCGCCGGAACCTATGCGGATAACCGCTCAGTCGCGGTATCCGCAACCGGCACCGGAGAAACGTTCATTCGCACCGCGGCTGCATTCAACACGGCAGCGCGGGTTCAGTTATTACGCACTCCGATTGTCCAGGCAGCCGATAGCGTATTGGAAGAAATCGCCGCTATCGGTGGCGATGGCGGTTTAATCGTTCTCGATGCAAATGGTCATTATACGATGCGATTCAATACTAAAGGCATGTATCGCGGCACTATCGGCAATGATGGAGTGACGTGGATTGGAAGTTACGCTGGGAATGAGCTACCGCAAGAGAATTCTCATAATTAACAATCGAATATCTCCAGATTGACAGACAAAGAATCCATTAAAATGAAAAACTACCAAATAAAACCCGGCAACAAGCTCCAGCTATCGCACTGTGATCCTGACGATACCGGCAGTTATGAAAAAACCGGAGAAGGCAAGGAAGAAGCCAAAGCCATCACGGAAAAATTGACCGGTAAATTAAGTGAGCTACAGGAGCGCTTGTATGCCAACGGCGACCGGGCGTTATTGATTGTGCTACAAGGGATGGATACCAGCGGAAAAGATGGCACGATCAGGAGTGTGATGTCAGGTGTCAATCCTCAAGGATGCAAAGTGGTAACCTTCAAGACGCCATCCGCGGAAGAACTCGGTCATGATTTTTTGTGGCGGGTGCATCAAAAAGCGCCTGCTAAGGGGCAGATCGGCATTTTCAACCGGTCGCATTATGAAGACGTATTGATTACCCGCGTGCATGGCTTGATTTCAGATAAAGTGGTGAAGCAGCGTTTCGGGCAAATCAGAGAGTTCGAGGAATTGTTATCCGAGAGTGGTACGGTCATTCTGAAATTTTTTCTGCACATTTCAAAAGAGGAGCAGAAGAAACGCTTGGAAGAGCGCATCAACAACCCGGAGAAACGCTGGAAGTTTAACACCGGGGATCTGGAGGAACGGAAATTATGGGAAAACTATCAGAGTGCGTTTGAAGCCATGCTGGCGGCTACCAGTACCGATGCCTCACCCTGGTATATCATACCGGCCAACCATAAATGGTATCGCAATCTGATCATCGCCGAGCGTATTGTGAAAGCATTGGAAGGCATGAAATTAAAAACACCCCCGGCTCCCGCAGACATCAACTTTGATACATTAAAGATCGAATAGGCGCGCGTTTTCTCAAGCGCAGCAGCATAGGGTATTCAAACCAAGGAATCTGCCATGGAAATCGAACTAAAACTGGCTCTGCAACCGCGTCATCGAGCACAATTCCGGCGTCATCCTTTGTTAAATAAAATTACTCCGGTACAACACCCGCTACTCAGCATTTATTTCGATACCGCAAAATTCGACCTTATGCGGCGCGGCATAGCTTTACGCTTGCGCCGTGTGAATAACCGATGGGTCCAGACGCTAAAAGCCGAAACGCAATCCGTTGGCGCATTGACAAACCGCCCCGAATGGGAAGTAACCGTTACTGATGGCAAACATCCGGATTTCTCCGCATTACCGCCCGTAGCCCTGGATCTGCTCGCCGGGATCAAACTGAAACGCATTATGCCGGTATTTACCACC
The DNA here is from genome assembly GCF_001455205.1 of Nitrosomonas ureae. NCBI lineage: Bacteria > Pseudomonadati > Pseudomonadota > Betaproteobacteria > Nitrosomonadales > Nitrosomonadaceae > Nitrosomonas > Nitrosomonas ureae. Next base: position 1,337,476 of record NZ_CP013341.1, on the reverse strand, counting down.
GAGTTTCAGCGCACCACCTGGCAAATCGAAGGTGAACAAACACAAGCCGAAGTAGCTCTCGACAGTGGAAAAATATACGCCAATGATGCCTCCAGCAACATTTGCGAAGTGGAAATCGAACTCAAATCGGGAAATCCGGAATTTCTGTTCGATGTGGCAATACAATTGCTGGAACACGTGCCGCTTCGCGTCGAGCCACGCAGCAAAGCCGAACGCGGCTATATTCTCAGCGGCGCGGCAACTCTCGTTCCAGTCAAGGCGATCCAACCGATGATAGAGAAGAATCAGTCGGTTGGAGATGTTTGGAATGCGATCCTGCAGGCTGCGCTGATGCAATTATCGGCCAACCTACCGGGCTTCCTGGAAAACGCGCACGACACCGAATACCTGCATCAACTCCGCGTTGCTTTGCGCCGCCTGCACACTGGCGCACGATTGGCAAAATCACTAGGGCGACCGATACCCGATTGGGATCAACCACTGCGCCAGTTGATGCAAGCACTGAATCCAGCACGCGATTGGGATGTATTTCAACAAGAAATTTTGCCTGAAATCCTGGCGATTTCGGAATCACCCGCGGTCAATAGCGGCATTGACGATGCCGTGCTTGTTTTATTGCAAGATACTACCGCAATTGTTCGCCAGCAATCGCTAGCGGTATTGCACAAACCCGCATTCACTCGGCTCGTGCTCGATATCGGCCGCGACCTCTTATCCGCCGCCCCGGCTGAAGCTCGGCAGCAAGAGGTACAAACATGGGCCAAAGCGATTCTCGACAAACGCTGGGAAAAACTATGCAAAAGCTGCCATGGCTTCGCCAAATTGAATGCCAGCAAACGCCATAAGGTACGCATCGCCGCCAAAAAGTTACGTTACATAGCGGATGCTTTCGCACCTATCTACGGCAAGCGCGCCCATCATTTCATTGCCGCTTTGTCGTCATTACAGAATGAACTGGGTTATACCAACGATCGGGTTATCGGCCAGCAATTGCTCCACAAACTCTCGAGAAAAACGGCCTCGCTTGGTTTTGGTCTGGGTCGGCTTAGCGGCATTTTGGAATCTTCGGCTGCACAGCGCGCGCATGTACCCGCCGATATCTGGCAACGGCTAGCACGATCCAAATTATTTTGGCGCTAAAGCCCGGTCAGAATTCATATGTCGACCGCTCAGAATCTCACTGAGAGAATTCTGAATCCAAATGGCAAAGCATGCTCAATACACTTACTCCCTGTCATCCATGCACGTGCAACAGCCATGCGGCAACGCACAGTGATACCACGCACCCGGTCAACGCGACCCAGGCACCACTGCGATATTTCCGCGCCAATAGTGCCTGAGGGTATACCGATATAATAAAAGGCTGCGTCGTGTTTCCCGGCTTTGCAATAATGTTCGTATCCGGCTCCAAAGCCAGCTGATCATGGATTTGTTGCGCTTCGTGCCGTGCTTGCTGGCGCGCCACTTCCCATTCCTCCTGATCAATATTGCCGTCCTGATTACTATCGAATCGCTTTCGCAGCGCCGGTTGATCTTGTTTCCAATCGTTGATCAAGCACACCATTACGTCCCGTACTGATTTTTGCGCCGTGGCGGACCAAGTACTGAATTGCCCCAGTATATACAGTGGTTGACCTGGCAATACCAACCACTCTGTGTAACGATAACCGTTAGTCATGGCAAGAACGATCGACTGACTTTCCAGTACTTGCGTCCGAGTGGGCCATTCGGTATTGCCGTACCATACCAATTTTTCATTACCGTTGACTTCCGCCCCGCTGGGATCTACGAAACAGCTGGCTACACCATCGGTAAGTTTGAACCGGTGATCGCTGATAGTTTTATACACAACATTCCAGCGGGTTTGTCTACGGCCATTTTCGATAAAAGATTCCTGCTGCTCAATTTGACTAAGATACCAAAGACATGGATGATTCGAAAGCGGCGCATAGATGGGTTGATCATCAACCAGTTGCCCTTTTCCTTCCAATTCGATATAGCCTTGATGGGCGGAACGCAGCTTGGCGGTTGGTGTATCCTCAACGATCCGCAACCGTTTCCAGTTGCGCGTAAAAATATGGAAACTAAGCAATGCAATCAGTATCGACGCACCCAATGCAAATTGGAATTCTTCGGGTGCAAATTCAGTCGGCATAATCATACTGAAGGCGATGTATTAACCGAACAATCTTCCGATATTGACATCCTGTTTGTCGGCATCGCTGAATTCCAGCAAATCACGCGGTTTGAATTTAAACCAGTTAGCGATGATGACATCGGGAAATTGCTCAATCCGCACATTATTGATCTTGACCGCCTCATTGTAGAACTCGCGCCGATCTGCGATGCTGTTCTCCAGACCAGTGATACGCACTTGCAAATGTTGAAACTTCTCGCTGGCTTTCAGTTCCGGATAATCCTCCGCAACGGCAAACAGATTACCCAACCCCATGCGCAAACTGCTTTCCGCAGCACCCAATGCACCGATGTTACCCGCCTCCCGCGCGCTAGCCACCTGTGAACGCGCGGCAATTACCTGTTTGAGCGTTTCCTGCTCAAACCCCATGTATTGCTTGCAGGTTTCAACCAGCTTGGGCAGCTCATCATGACGCTGCTTCAAAAGAATATCGATATTGGACCAAGCTTGGGATACGGAATGCTTAATATCCACCAAGCTGTTATAGAGCATGACACCGTATACAAAAGCAATGGCGATTGCTGCGATAAAGATATAGAAAATAATGTCCAATGTCATTCCTCCTGTAAATTGCATAAAACCCAATATACCTTATAGCTCAGCCTCTATCTGAGTTGAAAAGATGCAAGTAGTGACTTTATTTCATTGCATGGATTACTAAAAGTCTGCAATACTCCCCCGGATCAAGGCTATTGACGGATAATATCGTGTTTATTTATGCTGTTGAACTTAGAGGCGCCAGGCATTAGGAGTTACTCATGTGCATTTCAAAACCATCTTGTAAATTAATCAATAAATTTTTGATGTTACTGTTTGTCATTGGTTGTGTTGAAGTTTATGCACAAGCAGAAGAGAGCAAAACCGTTACCATTACAGTCGGAAAATTCGCTCCTGAAGGCTGCGAATTGCTCGGAAAGGTAAAAGGATCTTCAAAAGATAACGAAACTGAAGACAGAACCGCCTCTTATACTGAGCGGCTGATCAAAGCCAGAGTCAATTTAACCCATGAAGCGAAAAAACTGGGAGGGGATAATGTGCATATTCTCCATTCCAATAACTCCGGCAAATACGAAATTCCCGGCGCTGATAAAGAAATCATACATATCGGAAATGTTTATCGGTGTTATTAAAACTACGAATTGAAATTGATCCACCCACACTTACGCCTATCTCCAAACGCGATCCGTTTGATTTTCTTTAAATAATGACCCGGGTAAATTTGTTGAAACATTCGATGAGTGTTACCATACCTAAGTCTTGAGCCGTACTCTTTATAATTTTTATCATTACTCTGAATAATCAGATCGTATGAAATATTTAATAAGCAGAGTCTCGTATTGCTGCTCAGAGATATCAAAAAGCGGGTTGTAAAAACCCACTCCATTCATTTGTAAACGAGGTATGTCATGAACAAACTAATTTTATCCCTTTCTGTATTTTTTCTATCCCTGCTTTTAGTAAGCTGTTCGGGACAGGAAGGAACCACCGAGAGAATCGGTAAAGAAATCGATAAATCCATTGACAGCGGCAAAAAAACTGTTGATGAAATTATTGAAAAAGTATCTGATAAAATTGATGAAATTGAAAGCTCATTTGAGGGACCTGCCGAGCAGGCAGGCAGAGAGATTGACGAATCAATTGAAAGTGCCGCAGAAGAAATTGAAGAAGCTGGCGATACATTAGAAGAAAAAGTTGATAGTGCTGACAGCAGTAAATAAACAACGCTCTGCCCCTAATCAACGATGACTGAAGGTCACGCTAACAACTGAATGCAAAAATACCCCAGCTTTTAGCGTGATCCATCAAGAAAAATCCGGAATCTCCCTAGCTTTTACTTGTAAATCCTCTCAGTCTTTGACCTGCGTCTGATAATCCGTCAGCACACCTACCAGAATAATTACCACCCCTGCTGCCATATAAAAATTCCGCGCCGTCTCATCGTCGGAGAAACCCAGAATGAAGGGTAAAGCGATCAAGGTCGGACCAACAATACGCTCAATCCAGCCATGCACAGTAAACGGAATGAGTTTGACGATGCCAAAAGGAAAATCGGATGCCAATGTCACAATCAGATGAATGACGGCCAGACTGTATGCCAATAAGGTCGGCAGATCGCTTAAACCGAATATGGCTGGAGCCAGTAAAAACAAAATGACGGTTAAAAAGTCCAAATAACCGTGCATACGCGGCGAGATCACTTTCATGTTTAATGCTCCTGAATGAATTAATGAATAGGTATGGCGACTTCCCGTGACGAGTTACCATACCAACACATTAATACAGCGCTATCACAACGTCTGTTATCCAGAAAACACTTTTCATTTATTTCATGCTTACTTTGCTTCGCAGTGATCAGCCAAAGCCGCATCATTGACGCAAATCTGATCACGCGTGTACTCAAGCATGCCGCGACTTCTGAAATCATTCAGAACAGTGCTTACTACCGGGCGGCTAGCCCCGATCAGATCCGCCACATCTTGCTGCGTCAAATGAATTTCCAGCGCATACCCATGTGTACACTGAACGCCGAACATCTTGGCCAATTCCAGCAGCGTGGCAGCAAGACGCATTTCAACGGATTGCGTCAGAATAATCCGCAGTTTATGTTCGATCTTTTGCTTACGAATATAAGTCTCCTCGAGTACCTGCCATGCCAGCACCGGATACTGCAATAACAATGCCTTGAAATCGTTGTATGCCATACGGTAACAGCTAACGTTCCCCAGCGCTTGCGCCGTTTCTTCTCTTGTTTGCCCATCAGCCTTCAAATCACCGATTACATCCCCGTTTTTAAGAAGCGCAATGGTTATTTCACCACCTTGCACGGTTAAATACGACAGCTTCACAATACCCCTTTTTATCCAAAAAACATATGTACACAACTCTCCCTGTCGGTAAAGAAAATCCTTGTTTGAGACATTAACTTCCTGGATTGAAGGATATGCCTTTATTAATCGATTAGCATTGTTCTCGAAAAACTTATCTATTGATTCGAAGTCACTGCTTTCTATTGATAAAGACATTATTCCCTCCCGTTAATGCGCCAATCTTGCTATGAAATATTTTCTCATAAATAGAAAATGCACAAGTCAGGCAAATTTCCTTCACCTGACTGCATGAATTCCCATTCATTCACAAGCGTTGCACACGTTATCGGATCACCCCCCTCCAGAACATCTGATAGAAAAGATGCGAAAATCACACCCAGCACCGGTTAAAAGTTGTACTTCAAATTTGAAGCCACGCTATAGGACATATTAAGAATTAACAAAAAGATACAGCACAATGCTATAATTTTTAGTATAATCATATACTTAATTACAACAGAACAAAGAAACATCAATAAACCTTGAGCAAGTGACTAATTTACGTATAATTTACACTAACTTATGTTCATAAATTAAACTTATCTCACATTAAAACTCTTGAATTCCTACAATCCATGCAACAATCCGCATAGCAGAAAATGAGTGGAGAATATAACGCCGTGAATAAGGATATAACTCAACCGATCTCTACTCTCCCTGATTGCTTTGATCTCACCAATTTTGAGCAAAGCAAGATTCTCCAGTTCCAGCAAGAGATTCTTGAGCTAATAGTCTTAGGCAATGATTATAAAGAGATCTGCGAGAAAATATGCCTGCTGATAGAGCAACTCTTGGAAAATGCGGTTGCATCAGTTATGTTATTAGACAAAGACAAGCAATGCATGAATGTATTTGCAGCCCCCAGTATTCCTGCAGAATGCATCGCACAGCTCAACGGGCTGCGTCCTGGTCCTGAAGCCGGATCTTGCGGCAATGCAGTTTTTCGTCAGGAAGCTGTGTATATAGAAAGTACGATCGATGATCCACGTTGGCAAAGTATCCGAAAAATAGCCATCGATTTTAATATTCTTTCATGCTGGTCCATTCCAGTGCGCAGTAAAGGCGGCGAGTGCATTGGCTCATTTGCGCTCTCCAGTTTTGAGCATCGCTTACCCAGTGCATTTCACCGTAAGCTGTTGAAGATTGGATCATTCATCATTGGGATTGCATTAGAGCAACAAAAAATAAATGAGCAGTTATATCTTTCCAGTAAAGTTTTTGAAAATAGTACAGAGGCAATTATGATTGCCGATGCGAATAAGATCATCATCTCCACTAACAAAGCACTGCATATCATAACCGGCTTTACCGCGGAAGAAGTAATAGGCAAACCCACATCGATCGTGACATCAATTAGGCACAGCACTAAGTTTTTTCAAAAAATCTGGTTGAGCGTTAAACAGTCCGGCCATTGGCAAGGCGAAGTATGGAACAGACACAAGTACGGACGGGAATACCCGGCATGGTTAAATATCAGTTCGGTACTGAGTAAAAAAGGTTCGATCTGTTACTACCTCATTAATTTCTCTAATATCACTGATAAGAAAAAATCGGATGAAATTATATGGCGGCAAGCAAACTATGATTCTTTGACCGGTTTACCCAACCGCAATATGTTTTATGACCGCCTAAGCCATGACATTAAGAATGCGGCTCGTACAGGAATGTTGTTGGCGGTACTGTTTATTGATCTCGATCGCTTCAAGGAAGTCAATGATTCATTCGGTCACAGCGTTGGCGATGCTCTGCTGGTAGAAGCAGCTAAGCGACTTAGTGGCTGCGTTCGTGAAACCGATACGGTTGCGCGCTTAGGTGGCGATGAATTCACTATTATCCTGAACGGAATCAATGATCAGCACTGTGCCGAAAGAATCATTCAAATGATTTTACTGGAATTGACGAAACCATTTCATCTGAATGCAAAGCTAGCCTATGTCACTGCGAGTATTGGAGTGACATTTTTCCCTGCTGATGCGGGTAGCGTGGAAATACTCATGAAAAATGCTGATCAAGCCATGTATGCCGCAAAAAATAATGGACGTAATTGCTGCAGCTATTTCACTTCCAATATGCGCAAGGCAACAGAAACCCGCTCAAGAATCGCCTATGAATTGCGCCACGCATTAAGAGAACAACAACTTTTCCTTATGTATCAGCCCATTGTAAAACTGGCAACCGGCAGCATTCACAAAGCCGAGGCATTAGTACGCTGGCAGCATCCGGAAAGAGGAACGGTCTTTCCGGTAGAATTTATTTCTATCGCGGAAGAATCCAATCTAATTTCTGAAATAGGCGACTGGGTATTCAAACAAGCTGTCAACCAAGTAGCCGCGTGGCAAGCAAATTACGATACCAATTTTCAAATTAGCATCAATAAATCACCCAAACAATTTATCAGTAGAATGAGCGATTGGGTGGATCACTTGCATGAGCAGAAACTAGACGGCCACAGCATTATCGTTGAGATTACTGAAAACTTGCTGCTAGATGTCCATGAATTGGTGGTGAAACAACTATTAAATTTCCGTGATGCCGGCGTGCAAGTGGCAATTGATGATTTTGGTACAGGCTATTCATCGCTTTCTTATTTAAAAAAATTCGATATTGATTATCTCAAGATCGACCAATCATTCATTTCAAATCTGGACAGCAGATCTAACGATAGAATCTTATGCGAGGCGGTGATTACCATGGCACATCGCTTGGGTATGAAAGTCATCGCTGAAGGCGTGGAAACAAATTCGCAGAAACAACTTTTAATTGCCATGGGCTGTGATTACGGACAAGGTTATTTTTTTAGCAAGCCTTTGACTACGGAAAATTTTGAAACATTTCTTCAACACAACGCCGCTATAAATTAGTTTGTTCGAAGTTTATTCCAACTCTCTCGTTTAAGTACTTCAAATCCGCAACCTCTCGACTACAAGAGAAGAATCCTCTGAACGATTATTTCTTCAGAAAGCCCTAAGCAAGTGTCATTTCGAACAAAGTAAAAAATCCTTATTGTTGATTCCCAAAGATTCTTCGCACTATGTTCGGAATAACAAGCAAGGTTGTGCAGAAATTTCTTAACAGAGCGATATCTTATATCGATAACGATTTGAAACTTGTATTTGAAACAGCACTATTTTTTTATTCATGACCTCAATAGAAACGACAATGGATAGCACGCCATATCCGATCCCACATCGTTTTAAATCATTAGATCAAATGAGGATATTATTGCAACATATTTTGCAAAGCAACATTGCATCAATATATGAGTATCTCTCGATGAGAATCTCCGGGTTAAAATGTGTCTTAATTTTCATAACATGTTTTTTGTATGTTCCTGCCGCAGCTTATGCGCAAGAAGATATCCCAGGCCGGTCACAACAGGCAATCACAAAAAAATCCTCCCAAAATAATAAAACAAAAACAGGATTATTTTTTACAGATTCCGGATCAGGATATCGATGGAATAAAGGCAGAAATGAAATACGCTTAGGAGGATTTATCCAAGCCGATTCACGCACTTTTTTTGAGGATATGAGCGAAACAGGCAATGATTATTTTACTTTCCGCCGCATTCGGCCCGTACTTGAAGTCAGGTTTGGTAAGATTCACAGCTTTTACTTTATGCCTAATCTGGAATCGAGTCTGGGAATTCTGGATGCTTTTTTTGAAAGCAATTACATCAAACCATTCAATCTTCGCGTTGGCAAGTTCAAATCTCCATTTGGACTGGAACGCCTGCAGTCAGCGACCGCATTAGCTTTAAACGAACGAGCCTTCCCCACCAATCTGGCGCCTAATCGCGAAATTGGCGCGCAAGTTTTTGGCGATATCCTCTGGGATACCACCGAATATCAGATTGGTATATTTCACGGTAATGTTGATAACGGTTCAGGCATAGGTGATAGCGTTATTAATTCTAACAGCAGCGGTATCGATTTTGTTGCGCGCATTTTTTCCCACCCGCTGAAACATATTCACACCGAATTTCTCCGGGGATTGGGATTTGGCGTTGCCTATAGTTATGGAACACAGTATGGCAGCACGCAACCCGGTAACGCTAATTTGCCAACCTTTATCTCGCCGGGCCAACAGATAATTGCATCGTACGCACAAGGTGCTTTTGCCGATGGTAGCCGTGAGCGGATTGGTCCCCAGCTTTATTATCATTCGGGCCCGTTAGGAATAATGGGAGAGTATACAATTTCCCATCAGAATATTAAAATTGGAACTGCGAGTGATAAAGTCACAAATGATGCTTTTCAAATTCAATTATCCTGGGTTCTCTTTAATGGCGATGCCTCATTTCGCAGGGTGCAGCCGCATAATCCGATAACGTTTGAAAATATCAGCGCATTGGGTGCCGTACAATTGGTCACACGCTACTCGGAACTCAATCTTGACACCAAAGCATTTGCGCACGGCTTATTTAATTTGGATCGCTCAGTCAACAAGGCTCAGGATTTTGGTGTAGGCATTAATTGGTATCTCAACCGCAATGTTAAATTCCAATTAAGTTACAATCAGACGCATTTCAACGGCGCAATTGGCAGAATCGATCAGCCTACAGAAAAAATCCTATTCTCACGCATGCAGCTCGCGTTTTAATTCCTGACTTTATCAAATCGAAATAAAATCTTAAAATTTATACTATTAGAAATGGATAAAATAGACAAAGAACTGGATGCAAGCGGCTTGGTTTGTCCTCTGCCTATTCTACGCACCAAACAATCACTGGCTGACATGATCAGCGGACAAACACTGAGAATCGTTGCCACCGACCCGGGGTCTTTGATTGATTTTCAGGTTTTTTCCGAGCAAACGGGGAATGAATTATTGTCTATGACACAAAACACCGGTGAATTCATCTTTATACTCAGAAAGCGGTAGATAATCCCGATTAAATCAGGATTTCAATCAATTGTTCCGCGTTATGTGCCTGCCCTACCCAATGTCTGCTGAATAGTTCAGGATAATGCACTTTCATCATCCCGGCACAAGAATCCCATGAAATCAGCATCGGAATCGGCTTGAAAAATAAATCCGACCGCCCTCCCGCCGGTAAACACTGCGCCGCAGAAACCGAGATTTTAGAACAGATGCATCATAAATAGAAACTGGTGCTGAATGAAACCCTGGAATTAACTTGCGTCCTTAAACAGAAAAAATGCCATGAACCAATCTTTACTTTCATTTCTAGCGTTCTTGCCGCTCATGTTGGCTGCGGGACTACTGGTTGGATTCAACTGGCCCGCACGGCGCGCCATGCCGCTGACGTTTATCATAACCGTTATGATCGCATTGATTGCCTGGGAAATGCCGCTCAATCGGGTAATCGCATCCGCCTTGCAAGGTTTGATTCTGACAGGGTCTATTTTATGGATCATTTTTGGCGCCATTCTCTTGCTCAATACACTGAAGCATTCCGGTGCCATTACTACGATCCGGCGAGGCTTCTCTGATATCAGTCCCGATCGCCGCGTGCAGGTAATTATCGTTGCCTGGCTGTTCGGCTGTTTTATCGAAGGTGCTTCGGGATTTGGTACACCGGCAGCCATAATTGCGCCTTTGCTGGTTGCTCTGGGTTTTCCGGCGCTGGCAGCAGTCATGGCAGGAATGATGGTGCAATCCACCCCGGTATCATTCGGTGCCGCTGGCACACCGATTGTTGTGGGTGTAACGGGTGGATTGGACAAGACAAGCATCAGCGGGCAATTAATCGCGGCGGGTTCGGTCTGGGAGGATTTTTACCGCCTGATTACATGTGAGGTTGCCATAATCCACGCCATAGCCGGTATATTGATGCCGCTGTTGATGTGCATGATGTTGACGCGTTTTTTTGGACGCAACCGATCATGGTCGGAAGGGCTTGCGATCACACCCTTCGCCATTTTTTCCGGGCTCGCATTCGTCATACCGTATGCACTGGCCGGTATATTCCTGGGGCCGGAATTTCCATCGATTGTCGGCGCGCTGATCGGATTAGCCATTGTCGTGCCTGCGGCTCGAGCCGGATTCCTGGCACCCAAACAGCACTGGGATTTTCCTGCCGCCAGAGATTGGCCCGCAGAATGGATCGGCAACGTCGAAATCCAACCAGAAAACTTAACTGCAAAATCGACAGTTACAATTATGTCGGCTTGGTTGCCCTATGCACTGCTAGCAGCCTTGTTGATGCTATCCCGGATCAATATCGAAGTAAAAGCGTTCTTGAGCCATCATCTGACCTTGAATTGGACGGATATACTGAATGAAAAAGATATTTCCGGAAGTATCCAATTCTTGTATTTGTCCGGAAGCATTATGATGTTCGTGGTCTTGGCGACATTCTTTCTGCATCGCATGCAATTCAGCGCACTCAAAGCTGCGGCCACAGAATCATCGCGTACCTTGCTCGGGGCCGGGTTCGTATTGATTTTCACCGTACCGATGGTGCGTATTCTGATCAATTCCGGCGTCAATCTGGCCGATCTGCCAGCCATGCCGCAAGTGATGGCACAGTGGATTGCCAGCAGCATGGGAGGCATTTATCCGTTCTTTGCCCCATCAGTGGGTGCGCTGGGCGCGTTTATCGCCGGTTCCAACACCGTATCCAATCTGATGATGGCGCAATTTCAGTTCGATACCGCGCAATTAATCGGTGTATCCAGTGCCTTATTGGTTTCCGTACAAGCGGTTGGCGCCGCTGCCGGTAACATGATCGCCATCCACAATGTAGTTGCAGCATCCGCCATAGTCGGCTTGTTAGGATACGAAGGAAGCATCATCCGCATGACCATTATTCCGACATTGTATTATTTGATCACAGTTGGCATCATCACATTGATCGCAATCCACGCCATAGGTATAACTGATCCACTCTTGTGACAAAATCACCGGCGTGTCATAACTAATTTTGCATCAATGAATTACATGCTTCCCTTGCGTTCCTTGTAGTATGCCGTTAACCGCCGCCCCGCAGACAGAGATTTTTTCGCTGTGATTGATTAGCTACAAAACCATTCGAAAAGGAAAGAAACTGATATCATCTTTGCATCCGAAAACGGTCAGCTTGAAAACTTACCCCGTAATTCCGGATTCTGATTATTAATCGGCTTCTGCTTTACCATAGAAGGGTGTAGGCAAATAGCCCTATACCTGAAAAATATTTTATTTATTCAATCAATTCACATTTACTTGTGAAGCGACGCTTGTTTCTTCACAGCTTTTAACACTATGGATTTAATCACCCAAGGATTGCTTGGCGCCACGATGGCACAATCGGGTGCCAAGCAACAGGAAACGCGTATGGCAACCGGTATCGGTTTTCTGGCCGGCATTGCTGCGGATGCTGATATTCTGATTCAGTCCGAGAATGATCCGCTGCTAAATATCGAATTTCATCGCCATTTTACCCATTCCCTGTTTTTCGTACCGCTGGGTGCCTTGATTGTAGCGCTCTTGTTATGGCCGTTTTTGCGCCAGCGCTTGGCTTTTGCTCGTTTGTATCTATTCACTTTTCTCGGATATTGTTTAAGTGGTGTGCTGGATGCGTTCACCAGTTACGGCACGCATCTGTTATGGCCATTAAGCGATGAGCGCATGGCGTTGAGCATCATTTCAGTCGTGGACCCGGCTTTCACTCTGATTCTGCTGATCGCCGGAGTGATGGCATACCGGAAATACAGTCATACAGCAGCCCGCATCGGATTGCTACTCGCGGCGGTCTATTTATCGTTCGGCTGGATGCAGTTGCAACGCGCAGAAACTGTTGCTGAATCATTGATTGCGGCAAGGGGGCAACAAGCAGAACAATTGCTGGTAAAGCCAACGCTTGCCAATTTACTGCTATGGCGCTCAATCTACGAGTTTGAAGGCAAATTATACGTCGACGCGATTCGTGTCGGCCTATTTTCCAAGCCGCGCATTTATCCGGGCGAATCCATTGAAAAATTTGTTTTGGAACGTGATTTGAGCACACTGCCGCCGGCTTCGGTACTGGCGCAAGATGTTGCACGTTTCAGTCATTTTTCTGCCGGGCTGCTGGCAATTCGTCCGGAGCAACCTAATGTACTCGTCGATGTACGCTATTCGAATTTACCGATGACGCTGGCACCGCTCTGGGGTATCGAGATCAATCCGGAACAACCGGATCAACACGCAAAATATATGCTTTATCGCGATTCATCCCGTGCCACGCGGGAAAAATTTATCACACTGCTGCGAGGCGGACATTTATTAGATTGAATCCATTACATAAATATTACGCTGCAAGCTTATGCTTAAAGAAATAAACACGATTCGATGGCTTAAGCACCTTTTCCTTGGCATTGTTATCGGCTTGACAGGAGCCATTGTCCATCTATCTCCTGCAGGATTATGGATGGAAGAGAAATTTGGTTTGTACTGGTTGTTCCATTTACGTGGAACCGTCGCGGCACCGGACAATGTCGTCGTCGTTGCCATTGATCAACCTTCTGCATCCCGGTTTAATTTACCGATGACTCCACAATTATGGCCACGCGAATTACATGCACAGCTTATTGAGCAATTAATCCAGGCTGGAGCAAGTATTATTGTATTTGATCTTATTTTTGACACACCCAGCGCAATAGCTGCGTATGATCAGAAGCTGGCGCTGAGCATGAAAACGGCAGGTAACATCGTACTGGTGGAAAGATTAGTCTACGAAGATAGCGCGCTCTCCACGGATGCAAACGAGAAAAATTATAATCGGATGGTTAAGGAAGGACCTATACCGCTGCTACCGCTTATTGCTGACGCTGTCCAGGCTCATGCCCCTTTTCCTTTACCTAAGAAAGAGAGAGTCAATCATTATTGGGTGTTTAAAACCGATGCCGGCGACATGCCCACGATACCCACTGTCGTTCTGCAAATTTTTGCGCTACCGCTGTATGAAGATTTTATCCGGTTATTACGTACTGTTAATCCAGCTTATGCAGCGCAGCTGCCCAATAACAAAAATATGGCAGATATTGAAGATTTAATTTTCACACTGCGCGATCTCTTTCTAAATGACCCCGACCTTGCCCATCGCCTGAAGACTGAACTCAATCGCGATGCAAATCTGAATTCCATTCAAAGAAATACGCTTCACGCACTTCTGAATGCATACTCCGGAAACGACACCCGTTACTTGAATTTTTATGGCCCGCCGCGCAGTATCCAAACCATACCTTATCACCAAGTTTTATATCCTGATGAAAATAAGATCGCCGGACAATCCAGAGCAATGAATTTTCAAGATAAAGTGATATTTGTCGGTTTCTCTGCGGCTACTCAACCGGAACAAGATATTGTGCGGGATGATTATCACACCGTTTTCTCAAACCCCGATGGACTTTATATTAGCGGCGTCGAAATAGCGGCCACGGCATTTGCCAATTTGCTGGAAAACAAACCTATCAGAACCTTTCCCCTCATGGGCAGCGTGGGCATTTTATTTGTATTAGGCCTTGGATTGGGTATCGTTTTTATGCTCTTATCTAATCAAAGTGCTGTCGTAGCCAGTATTGCGCTGGTTCTTCTCTATGCAGGCAGCGTCTATTATTTCTTCAAGGAACTGAGTGTCTGGCTACCCCTTATCAATCCAGTTTTTCTGCAGCTGCCCCTGGCTTTCTTTGGAGCGATAACACTCAAATATGACGAAGAAAAACTTGAAAGTCAGCAACTGAAAAAAGCTTTTGGCTATTTCCTTCCTGATCGTGTCGTTAATGATATTGTTAGAAACTCAGGCACCATGGCACTGAATAATCAACTCGTGTATGGTGCCTGCCTTGCTACTGATGCCGAAGCCTACACCGCACTGGCGGAAAAAATGGAGCCGCAACAACTCGGTCAATTGATGAATAGCTACTACGCTGTCTTATTTGAACCCGTAAAGCAGCATAATGGCACGGTATCTGACGTGGTTGGTGATGCCATGTTGGCGATATGGGCCAAAACTTCGGCCAGCTCCGATTTGCGCAAAGATGCTTGTCTCGCTTGCCTGGATATCGCTGCCGCCATTGAACGTTTTAATCACACGCCTAACCAGCCACACTTACCTACACGCATGGGACTGCACTTTGGTGAAATGTTACTAGGCAATATTGGCGCGCTGCATCATTTTGAATACCGTGCCGTGGGAGATATCGTCAATACCACCAGCCGCATTCAGGGGGTCAATAAATACCTGGGTACCCGCTTGCTGGTATCGGGCCAGGTGATCACGGGCTTAGACGAGTTTCTGATTCGCCCGTTGGGAGATTTTCTCCTGACCGGAAAATCCACACCGGTTAACCTGTTCGAGCTTATCGCACACAAACAATCAGCCAGTCAGATGCAGTTGTGGCTGTGTGAAACATTTTCCTGTGCGTTAAAGGCTTACCAGGATCAACAATGGACTGAGGCTTGTGATGGCTTGTATAAAATCCTGGATATGATTCCAGACGATGGTCCCTCAAAGTTTTTTTTAAACCTTTGCAAGAAAAACGAATCCGTCCCGCCAGTCGATTCATGGAATTCAATCATTCGTATTGAAACCAAGTAACCGGAATGATTACATCCCAAAACCTTAATTAGCAGTACTGGATGCTTCTTTCATATGATCAAACCCCTGTTACAATCTTGGGGGACGAGTATGGATGCTTACAACTCCGGAGCGTTCATCAGAGGTACGCCAGAATCTGGAGCCATCATAGAACATGACAATCAAAATATTCCGGATAATTGATTCCGGGCTTAATTGCCGGAATATGTCGACCATCTTACAGTTGGCATTTTTCTTCCTGATATTCCTGAGCCACGTAAATAGCACACATGCAGCTGAAACCTGCGAATCAGAGGTAGCCCGGTTAATCTCGGCTCAGGGGATCATAGAATTACGTCGCGCCAATAAACAAGCTTGGCAAAAAATAGCCATGCACGCGGTTATTTGCCAGGGAGATACTATCCGCGCTCGTTCACACAGTCGCGCCGCACTGTTGCTAAACAACGCCAGCGTGGTAAGGTTGGATCAGAAAACAAGCATGGCATTTCCCCAGCCAGAAAATGACAATGAGCCTTCATTACTGGAATTATTTGCCGGTGTCATTCATGTCATTACCCGCACACCCAAACCATTTAAAGTTAGAACACCTTTTCTCACCGGTGGTGTTGAAGGTACTGAATTTCTTGTCAGTGTCGACGAAAATAGTACCCGGATGATCCTTTATGAGGGAAAAATAACGGCCACCAACGCTCAAGGAATCCTTGCACTTGCCAATCATGAAGCTGCAATCGCTAGCCGTAATGCCGCACCACACAAAATAAGCATTATTAATCCAGTGGATACGGTGCAATGGGCTTTGCACTACCCAACCATTATCCATGCTCATCTCCCACAATTAACCCCACTCTCTGCGCTGCCGGAATTAAAGCAATTCATTGAATTCTATCGGCAAGGAAAAGTTTCCGAAGCCTTGTCCTTACTGGATGGCATTGAATCACCCGATTACTCTGACCATCTGTCGCTCTACCGCGCCAGTCTTTTATTGGCAGTCGGTCAGGCCAATGAAGCCAAAACAATCATTGAAGAAGTGCTATCAAAACAACCTGATAACAGCGAAGCCTATGCTTTGCTGGCTTTGATCGCAGTGGTTCAAAATAGCAAAGAACAGGCACTCGAATTAGCCACGCATGCGCACGCGCTGAATACCGACTCTACATCAGCAATGCTTGCGCTTTCATATGCTCAGCAAGCGCATTTCAGAATCGAAGAAGCCTTGGCCAGCGTTCTGCAGGCAACAACGATAGAACCCGAGAATGCTTTGACATGGGCACGCCTGGCTGAATTGCACATGTCCACAGGTGATTTGGATCGCGCATTCAAGGCGGCGCAACAAGCTGTCAATTTAAACCCTGATGTGGCCAGAACACAGACGGTTCTGGGTTATGCATACTTACTGCAATTTCATACCCAACGCGCACAAACGGTCTTCTCTCAAGCCATTCTATTGGATCAGGCGGATCCTTTACCAAGACTGGGCATGGGATTGGCGCTGATACGCGAAGGCAAGCTCGAAGCGGGCCGCATTGAACTGGAAATCGCTGCAAGCCTGGATCCGGCCAATTCGCTCATACGTAGCTATCTGGGCAAGGCTTATTTTGAAGAAAAACGCTACCCTCAGGCCAGCGTCCAATTCGATCTGGCCAAGGAGCGTGACCCGCAAGATCCTACCCCCTGGCTTTATGATGCGATTCAAAAGCAAACTCAGAATCGACCGGTGGAAGCATTGAAGGATATCCAAAAATCAATTGAATTGAACGACAATCGCGCAGTTTATCGATCCAGATTGTTGTTGGATGGTGATGAAGCCGCGCGTGGATCAAGCCTGGCAAGAATTTTCGAGAATCTCGGATTTGAAAAACGCGCGCTGATGGAAACCGCAAAATCCCTGAGCTTTGATCCGGGAAATCATTCGGCGCATCGTTTCTTGTCCGATGCCTATGTCAATATCCCACGGCATGAAATCGCCCGTGTCAGCGAGTTACTGCAAGCGCAATTATTGCAGCCAATCAACGTCAATCCGGTGCAACCGCACCTGGCCGTCGCGGATCTCAATATCATTACAGGAACTGCGCCTTCGGCTATCGGCTTTAATGAATTTGCCCCGCTCATGGAACGCAACAAACCTCAGTTTGTCGCTTCCGGAATTGTGGGCAGCAACGGTACGCTTGGAAATGAAGTGGTTGCTTCTCTCCAACGTGACAGAGCTTCAATCGGCTTGGGACAATTTCATCATGAGACGGATGGATTTCGCCCTAACAATGACCAAAAACATAATATTTACAATGCTTTTTTTCAGTACGCCTTAACTCCCAAGCTGAACATACAAGCCGAGGCTCGTTCGCGTGCATCTGAACATGGAGATATCCAGCTGAATTTCTCAAAGTTTGGTGAAGATGGATTGAACGGCAGATCGTTTTACCGCAGGGAGCTGAATGAGCAGGTTGCACGATTCGGTGCAAGATACACGATCACTCCCAATCAGGAATTACTGTTTTCTACCAAGTATATTGACCGTGATGAGGAAATCGCTTTCAGCAGGAATGAAAACCCTCTCACGCTCAATTTGTCCGGATTGCAAACCGAAGCACAGCATTTATTCCGGGCCAGGCTCTTTAATTCAATCATGGGGGGAGGGACTTACGATTTCGGGAGCATTTATGACCGCAATACAGTCTACGCCTATACCAATACGCACTTACTCACAAATCTCACGACTACCGTTGGATTGAGCTACGATACATTTAGCAGCACCGTCAATACCCAGATAGACAAAATTAATCCTAAGATTGGTTTACAGTGGGATATCACTGATTTTTTCAGATTAAGAGCGGCCTGGTTTGAAACTACAAAATCCCATATCATCGCGCAGCAATCATTGGAACCTACGCAAGTGGCCGGTTTCAATCAATTCTTTGATGAGCCGAATGGGACTAGAGCGCGACGCATGGGTATCGGTTTTGATACTCGCGTTGCGGATAAACTGTTCAGTGGTTTCGAAGCATCCGAGCGCGATGTAAAAGTACCTTCAGCACCTGCAAGCGAAGAGGTTTTATCGAAACAAAATGAACAACTCTATCGCGCCTACCTTTACTGGTTATCTCACACCCTTTGGGCTATACGGGGCGAGTTTCAATACGAAAAGCTCGCGCATAATGGGGCAAATATCATCACTAATCCGGATCGGATCAAGACAGTCAGCACCCCATTCAGTATTGAGCACTTTCATCCAACCGGCTTGTTTTCCAGATTCACCACAACTTTTGTCAAACAGGATCTATTTCTTCATGGTGATTATGGTCGAATCCGAGATCCTCAGAAGACTGCTTCAGGAATTGATTCATTTTTTCTGCTGGATTACATGATTGGTTATCGGTTTCCCAATCGCAGAGGAATTCTGAGTTTGGAGGGAAAAAATCTGCTGGATGAGGAGTTCTATTATAGAAATAGTTATCTTAATCTATCCGAGCCTGTTAACCCGATTTTTCTTCCAACGCGCACGGTCTTTCTTAAGTTGACTATGAATTTTTAGCAAGAATATCGATTACTCGTGTATTATTTTATTAAAAGCGAATAGCTATGGGATCTCTGAATTCTTAAACTATTTTTCCAATTTGAAAGGAAGTTTATGGCAGTAACCGGACATACCACATTTGATACCTCCGTTAATCCTGTTAAATGCTGCGCACATATTGAGACTACGCAGCCTGGCCAACCCGCGACGGATATTCACGTCTATGCGAATGCAAATACTGCCATCCAGTATCAAAATACCTGGTATTTTTTCTCCTATGATCCCACTCAGGCAAAACCTAAACGTTGCTGTGTTTACTATGCAAAGCAGGTAATTATCGGCGGAACGATAAAATATATCAAAGACAGTAATCGTCTATTGTTTTGCGAAGATAAAACCCCGCTATAGTGCATAGTCATCGTATGAGACCGGTCATGAAAATAGTCCAAGGCTCATGATTTCTCAAAATATCTTTCTCTTCGTAATTTGAATTCACTACGCGCAATAGCCTGTTTACGTGTGGGGAATACCACATATAATCGAGAAGAAAAACGCTAACATCCTCACCGTGTAAGTTTCACTGTTCTTCTAAAGTTACAACGGAACACTCCTTGCATCAATTCTTCTGAGTTGGCAAATTGATCGCGTTTGTTTGTAATGTATGGGAATATAAAATAAGATCAATCAAGAATGAACATATGCTGCCCAGGCTTGCTCCGCCGGCGATTTGGAAAAGCATCCGGCTTGATGCTTATACTGACCACGATACTCTTGCCTTTGAGCCATACCGGTTTGCTGCATGCCTCAGCAACGTGTACAGTGGAAACTGCCCACGCTCGCATCGTATCCGTACAGGGGGTGATCGAGATCAAGCGCATTCAGGAAAAAGCGTGGCAATCGGCCAGCATGGATACACTGCTGTGCGGCGGTGACATGATCCGCTCCAGATCCCACAGTCGTGCAGGGTTGCGGCTCAATAACGATAGCATGCTTAGGCTAGATCAGAAATCCAGTATTATTTTTCCCGCAGTGCAAGAAGATAAAAATATCTCACTACTAGATTTTATCGAAGGTGCAATTCATATCATCACGCGAACACCGAAACCGTTCAGAATCAGAACCCCCTTTGTTAACGCGAGTGTGGACGGAACTGAATTTCTGGTCAGCGTACATGGTGACGATGCAGAAGTTGTGGTCTACGAAGGCAAGGTATCCGTCAGCAATGATCGGGGTCAGCTGGCACTTAATGATCATGAAGCGGCCACTATCCACAAAGGTCAGGCACCGCAAAAAGAAATCATAATCTTCCCCATCGATGCGGTGCAATGGGCATTGCATTATCCGACTATCTTGGATTACTGGCAGGATCGTGGCATACAAGGTATCGATGCATTAATTCATCAAGCGAGTCAATTGCTCAATACCGGGCAGGTGGAAGAAGCTCAGACAATCATCCAGCGCGTACTGCAGCAAGAACCGGACAACAGTGATGCCTATGCCATACTGACTGTCATCGCTGTAGTACAAACTAATAAAGATCAAGCACTCAGGTTGGCCACCAAAGCGGTTACCCGCAATCCGGAATCGGCCGCAGCGCAGTTGGCGCTTTCCTATGTCCAGCAAGCGCATTTTGAGATTGAAGCTGCACTTAAAAGTGTACAACAGGCTATGCTACTGGATCCGCGGCATGCGCTGGCCTGGGCGCGCATTGCAGAATTACAAATGTCGCTCGGTGAACTAGAGCAAGCCAGGCAAGCCGCGCAACAAGCAGTCAGACTCAATCCTGCTTTGAGCAAAACACAAACGATATTAGGCTTTGCACGGTTATTGCAACTGGAAACACAAACGGCAAGAGCAATTTTTCAGCACGCGATCGAACTTGATCAAACTGATCCGATGCCCAGGCTCGGGCTTGGTATCGCGCTGATTCGTGAAGGCGATCTCGAAGCAGGACGCATAGAACTCGAAATCGCCGTCAGTCTGGATCCGGCCAATTCGTTGATGCGCAGTTATTTGGGTAAAGCGTATTTCGAAGAAAAACGCTACCCGCTATCGAGCACACAATTTGATCTGGCCAAAGAACGTGATCCGAAAGACCCAACCCCGTGGCTCTATGACGGTATCCAGAAACAAACCCAGAATCGACCGGTAGAGGCACTCAGGGATATCCAGAAATCGATTGAACTGAACAATAACCGTGCGGTGTATCGCTCCAAGTTCCTGCTTGATCGCGATGAAGCGGCCAGAGGCTCCAGCCTGGCGCGCATCTTTGAAAATCTGGGATTTGAAAAACGCGCCATTATGGAAACGGCAAAATCGTTGAGCTTCGATCCGGCTAATCATTCGGCACACCGTTTCTTATCCGATACCTATGCCAATATTCCACGTCATGAAGCTGCTCGTGTCAGTGAGCTGCTGCAAGCGCAATTGCTGCAACCGATTAATGTCAATCCCGTTCAACCGCACATGGCGGTAGCCGATCTTAATATCATTAATAATACAGGCCCATCGAATCCCGGATTTAACGAATTCACTCCTCTGATGGAACGCAGCAAAACGCAATTGGTCACGTCTGGTGTAGTCGGCAACAATAGTAGCTTGGGTAATGAAGTGGTATTCTCCAAGTTCAATGAGCGCACTTCGATCAGCCTGGGCCAATTTCATTATGAAACCAATGGCTTCCGCACCAACAACGATCAGAATCATGATATTCTCAATGCTTTCGTTCAGCATGCGTTGACGTCCAAATTGAATCTTCAAGCTGAAGTGCGGACACGTTCGACCCACCATGGTTATTTGTTGCAGGATTTTGACAGAGACTCTGCTGATCCTAATGCACTGCAAAATCGATGGCGCAGAAATATCAACGAAGATACAGTACGGGTGGGCGCACGATACGATTTGTCACCCAATCAAAGTATCATTACCTCCAGTCAATATTCTGATAGGAAAAATGAGAGTCTTGGTGAAAGGGTATTAAAAACTAATTCTGAAAAAATAGAAGGATATCAAACTGAAATTCAATATCAATTTCGCAGCTCGTGGTTTAACTTACTCGCTGGCTCCGGTGTTTATCGTTTAAATGTTGACCCTACTATTGAATTACATTCATCAGTGAATACAATTCAATGTTGTGAGAACTTTGGTAGAAACAAAACAAATGGTTATGTATATTCGAATTTGAATCTTCATCCCGATTTAAATGCGACGGTGGGGTTTAGTTATGATTCCTACAAAGAAAGAGAATATACAATTGATGGATTCAATCCAAAATTCGGATTGCAGTGGAACGTTACAAACTATGTGCGATTACGTATGGCATGGCTAGAAACAGTTAAAGCGCCACTTACCGCTCATCAAACCATTGAGCCGACTCAGATCGCCGGATTTAATCAACTGTTTGACGATTTTAATGGGACTAAATCCCGCCGTATCGGTATTGGAATAGATACTCATTTTCGGGATAAATTGTTTAGCGGATTTGAGATCTCAGATCGGGATTTAAGTGTTCCTATTCATTTACCAACAAGCGTCAGTCTTTATGATCAAAAAGAATCGTTAATTCGGGCTTATTTATATGGACTACTTCATAAACGCTGGACAGCAAGAAGTGAAATTCAGTTTGAAAAATTTTCCCGGAATGAGATTAATGGCAACCCTCATTTAATCGATACGCTGACTCTCCCGACAGGAATCGATTATTTCAATCCAAACGGTTTTTTCGCCAACTTGACCGGAACTTTTATTCACCAAAAAGTAGATCGAACAGGAAAACAAGACAATGAAGGTACCGACAAAACTTTCCTGGTTGATGCATCGATTGGTTATCGACTTCCCAAACGCAGAGGAATGGTTAGTCTGGAAGCCAGAAATCTATTTGATGAGTTTTTCTTATACCGTACCACCAATTTTATAACCCCGGAGCAGGTAGGCCCACGCTTTATTCCAGAGCGAACAATTTTTGCACGAATTACTTTAAATTTTTGAAAGGAGAGGTAATATGTTAAATAATAGATTGATAACCATGGCTATGGTAATTATATTTTCTTCATTATTACTCGCAAGCTGTGAAGGACAACAAATCGATAAGATTAAGAGTGAAATTAAAGAAGAAATCAATGAAGTTAAAGAACATCTTAGGGAATTCAACCAAAGATCGCCTGCTGCAATCACTGAGGAGAACAGGTTAACGAAAACCGAATCGGAAGAGCTCGTTAAGGCACTAGGCTTTTCATTTACCCAGATAGGTTTTATCGATAGCCGCAGTGGTGCAGTGGTGCATATGATAAATGAAACAGCTGAATTCACGCTCACATCCGACGATCCACGAATCCCTCAATACAAAAAAATTACCGCAATCAACGTTATACCAATCTCGGGTGTGGTAGAAGGCGCACAAAATTGCAACTATATCCATGTCGATGCACAGACTGCGCTGATCTGTGAGAAAAGTGGAAACAACACCACAGACTCTTCAATTCCACCGATAAGCAGCGAACTTATCCACCGCTTAGAAACAACACTCAGGAGAGTTGCGAAAGTCGCTGAATTCGAAATCGGTTTTGTTGTTGCAACCAATGCAATAAGCGGAGACGCTAAAATTTTCAGAAGTGAGGATTATATTGCGATCAGTCCTGCATTGCCTCGCTTACCTCAATCGTTACCCGAACTGCGAACGCCCATCTCTTTATACGTCATTACTGAGCAAGTAAATCCGTGCTGTACTGATATTAATTCTGGCGGCGGATCATGGTATCGCGTATGTATCAAGGCTGCGAGTTGTTAGTCATTTGCGATTCAAACCATTCATCAATGGCAGGATACTGCCTTGATGAAACTACACTGTCTCATAATACTTTTTAAGCTGAAGCTAATCCCAATAAACTATGATCCAGCACGCCGATAAGATCACTAACCCAGTATCTCTCCAAAAGATTGATGGCCTCATCGGTTACCAGATCAGCCAACTGTTCATCATTCCAGGCAACTGATGCAGGTGATTCACTCAATGCTTCAAGGACAAGCACCTGAAACTCGTCGGGATCATCACCTGCGGGAAACGTGTTGATCTGATCCAGTTCAGTTTGGTCAAGTGCCAGAAAAATATTAATTAATGAACCATAAAACAAAGACTCCAGGTTGTCATTGGTTGCAAGAACATCATTGAGATTTTCTACACCTAACTCCCCTGAAGAATAAACTCCGTCATCAGATTGATTCAAGTTTGCCGGGCCAAAAGTCCCATCATAGTCGTAATTCGCATCAATTACCGGCTTAACCACTTCACGCAATGAGGCATTCGATAAAACACCTTCTCTTTCATTAAAGGCGACAAGACTTTCCAACGAACCTAAACTAGAATTCACCAGAAGATTGGTATTTAATTGTGTATTTATCGTCGCGCTGTCATAGCCCGCGTTTAAAAAGTATCCATGAACCACGTCTTTCGAATAACCCGATATTTCACTCAGCATTCTGGTGTTTACACCGTGTTCTGATGCTACATCGAAGATTATTTGGGGCTGATTAATATTTGTATTGATAAAATCTATTGCCTGACTGAGTGTAAAACCCAATTCAGTTAAACGCTTCTCTGCCAGCATAATGCAGTTCTCCCTTGATTTGATTGTTGACTTTAAATGATTCTAGCATCCAATATTGGCGAACTCTAGCGAAAAACATTCGGCAGGCATATAGGTGTGGAGGCAGGTACATAAAATACTCAGCACCATAAAAACATTCATTAGGTTTATCATACCGTCTTTCCCAATTTACAGATGAGCTGAATGGAACCAGTCTATTTCGACCATAACGCCACTACCCGTATTGATGACGCTGTGTGGGAGGCTATGCTGCCTTACTTTCAGCGGGAATTCGGCAATGCTTCCAGTCGCCACGGGTATGGTTTGAAC
Source organism: Nitrosomonas ureae (assembly GCF_001455205.1). Taxonomy (NCBI): domain Bacteria; kingdom Pseudomonadati; phylum Pseudomonadota; class Betaproteobacteria; order Nitrosomonadales; family Nitrosomonadaceae; genus Nitrosomonas; species Nitrosomonas ureae. The sequence goes on along the minus strand of NZ_CP013341.1, from coordinate 1,312,464 downwards.
GCGCGCCGTGCTATTGACAAGGCACGGAGGCAAGTAGCGGATGCGGCAGGGGTACAGCCGGTACAGGTGATTTTCACCAGCGGCGGCTCGGAAGCGAATAACTTATTTATCCGTGGCGCAGCGGATAGTTTGAAACCCGGCAATCTTTTCATCAGCGCGATTGAGCATCCTTGTGTGTTGAAACCGGCCCAAGCGCTTTCTCGCCGCAGTTGCGATGCGTGGGCGATGCACCAACTGACGGTGAATGCTTCCGGACGAGTGGATTTGGATGCGGCGAGTAACGCAATGCAAAAAAACAAACCGGGATTGGTTGCGACAATGCTGGCCAATAACGAAACCGGTGTGATTCAGGATGTTGCTCATATTGCCGAATCGGCGCGCTCACATGGCGCTTATGTACACACCGATGCGATTCAGGGATTGGGAAAAATTCCGCTTGATTTCTCGGCACTCAAGGTGCATGCCATGACACTTTCCGCGCACAAGATTTATGGCCCCAAAGGCGCGGCAGCCTTGATCGTCGACAAACGGTTGTTATTGAAACCGCTGATCTACGGTGGCGGACATGAAAACGGACTGCGCTCCGGCACCGAGAATGTACCTGCAATTGTAGGTTTTGGCGTCGCGTGCGAATTGGCACAGGCACGTATGACCGAAACCGCACAGCATGTCTCAATATTGCGGGATCAGTTGGAAAAAGGGCTAGCAAGTATGGATGCAGTAATTTTTGGCAGTGCTGCTGCGCGTATTCCCAACACGTGTTATTTTGCATTACCGGATATTGAAGGCGACACGCTGGTGGTTAAACTGGATAAAGCCGGTTTTGCCGTTGCCGCCGGAGCTGCCTGTTCCAGCGTAAATCCGGGACAAAGTCACGTGCTGAATGCAATGCAAGTCGATCCGATGCTTGCACGCTGCGCAGTGCGTGTCAGTCTGGGACGCAGTAATACGCTGGAACAAGTTGACAGTTTCTTGCGTGCCACCCAGCACATTGTTGCAGAACTAAAGCAGATCAGCAGTCTTTCTTTTTAAAGCATACCGCACTCTCTAAATCCAAACTTGGTTACAATGGCTGCATTGCTATCACCGCGTTGCATGAAAAGTACTTTAAAATCAATTTATCTATGACGAACCAAGCCACGAAATCGATCAAAGCCATCATTCTGAGCGCCGGGCAGGGTCGCCGTTTGTTGCCGCTAACCGAGAATACGCCGAAATGCTTATTGCCAGTTTCCGATAAACCTGTGCTGGCCTGGCAAATTGATGCTTTGCTGGCTGTGGGCATCCATGATATTACGATTATTACCGGCTTTCAGGTGGCTTTGATTGAGGCGTTGTTGCAACAACGTTACACCAACCATTCCAAGATTAAAATTCTGTTTAACCCCTTTTATGAGGTAGCGGATAATCTGGCAAGCTGCTGGATTGCACGCGCTGAAATGAATGGCGATTTCTTGTTGTTAAACGGTGATACCGTAATCGAATCGGCATTGCTAAGTAAGGTCTTGAATTCAGAGCCTGCGCCCATTACACTGAGTGTAGATGATAAGGACATTTATGACGCCGACGATATGAAGGTGCAATTGGACACCGATCGCTGGGTAAGGCAAGTCAGTAAAATCGTACCGCCACATCAAGTCAATGCGGAATCGATCGGTTTGATTTACTTCCGTGAGCAAGGCGCACATACGTTTCGTAATGCTGTGGAAGAGGCTTTGCGTCATCCGGCGGAACTCAAATCATGGTATTTATCGATTATTGATCGCCTAGCCAAGCAACATTTAGTAAGCTCCTGTTCTATAAAAGGCTTTCGTTGGTGCGAAATCGACTTTATCGAAGACTTGGCGCGGGCGGGAATTATTTTTAGCGAGTAAATTCGTATGATGCAGAATTCGGTTCCATCAGATTGCAACGCTACCATGCACAAGTTCGGTGCACCAGAAACAGTGATCCGAGCATATCAATACTGGTCAGTATTACTACGCCCCGCGCAGGCTACACTGGGTGCGCTGGTTTTAGTCGCACATGAGCCGGCTAAAGCTTTCTCGGAGTTGAGTGTGGCGAGTTTTACAGAACTCCATGAGATAACCCGCCATATCGAATTGACGCTAAGCCGGGCTTTTCAATATGACAGAATCAATTATCTGATGCTGATGATGGTTGATCCGGATGTGCATTTTCATGTTCTGCCACGCTATGCCCACTCTAAGTCATTCGCCGGAGTGGAATTTGTTGATGCAGGTTGGCCGGCTGTGCCGAACTTAAGTCAAATCAACAAAACGGACACAAATATCAACCAGCAGATTATGAAACATCTCCGAACCTGCTGGCCATAACTGTAAGGGTGCGAGACAACAAGTGACTGAACAAATTATTGAACAGGAAAGACCTTACATCAAGGAATTTCCATTGCGGGAAGCACATCATCTGGTGCGCGACCTGATGACACCGAATCCGTGGATATATTGGGTTGATTTTCTGTTTCATGTCACACTGGGCTGGGCCGCTTTCTTCACTGCATTGTTTTCTCCGTTTTTATCACTGTGGCAACTGGGTAGCTTTGTAGTCGCGGTGCTGGCGTTATACCGCTCGGCGATTTTTGTGCATGAGCTAGCACATTTGAAAAAAGGCACGTTCCAAAACTTCCGTCTGGCATGGAATCTCTTGAGTGGCATCCCATTCATGATCCCCTCGTTTACTTATGATGGCGTGCATAATGATCATCACAAACCGGATGTATATGGCACCCATGCTGATGGGGAATATCTGCCGTTTGCGACGCGTAAGCCCGGAGAAATAGTGGTGTATGTGCTATTGTCGCTGCTGATCCCAATCTTTCTGGCAATGCGGTTTGTGGTATTGACGCCTCTTGCCTATCTGATCCCTCCGCTGCGCAAGGTTGTGTGGGAACGTGCATCGTCATTGACGATTGATCCGACTTACCGGCGCGCTGAAAATGCTGTTCGCAACGACCTTAACTGGCGGCAGCAAGAAATTGCTGCTTGCTTGTTTGGCACAACTGTCATCGCATTGGTGATATTAGAGGTTTTCCCCTATTCGTTATTGATACTCTGGTATTTGATCGCGGTAACTGTTTTTATCCTCAATTCATTGCGTACGCTGGTTGCTCACGCTTATCGCAACCCCGGAGATCGCAGAATGACATTGCCTGAGCAGTATCTGGATTCGATCAATATTCCCGGCAATTTCCTGATTACGCCGCTGTGGGCACCCGTCGGTCTGCGTTACCATGCCACGCACCATCTCTTTATGAGCATGCCATACCATAATCTTGGCAAGGCACAGCGCCGTTTGGTCAATAATCTGACAGACAATTCCCAGTATATCCAAACACTGCGCAGCGGCTTATGGCCAGCGCTGAAACAAATTTGGCGCGAATCATCCGAAGCTGCCACGCATCCCTCACAGCGACAAAGTAGCTGATGCCAGAAGCTATCCCATCGGAAAACACTTCCCCGCAAAGCCCGACAAAGCTGGTGTTGCTGCGTCATGGGCAAAGTATCTGGAATCGTGACAAAAAATTCACCGGCTGGAGCGATGTAGCACTGAGCCCAAAAGGTGAACAGGAAGCTGAACAAGCGGCCTACTTGCTGAAACGTGCAGGCTTTACATTTGATGTGTGTTTTACTTCCGTATTGCAACGCGCCACATCAACTTCACGCATTGTCCTGGCAGCCATGCACTTGGATATTCCGGTGCTACAGACCTGGCATTTAAACGAGCGTCACTATGGGGCACTGGAAGGCATGGGACGTTGGTCGGCGATCAAGCAATTCGGTATTTGGCCGATTCTGGGTTGTCAAATCAAATTTGACGCCCCTCCCCCGGGCCTGAATAAAAGAGATTATCGCTATCCCGGCAACCAATCCGATTATGCCACTATTGATCGCGATGAACTGCCAATGGGAGAGAGTATGCAACAAACCCTAGCGCGTCTCAAACCTTATTGGCAGGATACGATTCAACCGGAAGTCGGGCAAGGAAAACACGTGCTGATCGTCTCTCATCGCAACACCCTGCGGGCACTGATGATGCTACTGGATCATCTCACCCCTGCACAGGTCATGAAGTTGAAGCTGGCTACAGGTCGACCCTTGGTGTATGAACTGGATCAGCAATGCAACGCTCTGCGGCATTATTACGTCGACAAGCTCGTTTGATAAGCTTCGATTCATCATGCCAATCATCCACAGCTTCGCCCCCATTGCAGGCAGGCGTGCAAAAATTCTGATTCTCGGCAGCATGCCTGGTGAAGCTTCACTTACGGCGAATCAATATTACGCGCATCCACGCAATACCTTTTGGCCAATCATCGCCCCTTTGCTGCAAATCCAAGCAAATTCGCGCTATGAAGAGAAGATAATCGCTCTGAAATCATCGCCCATCGCGCTGTGGGATGTACTTAAATCCTGCAACCGCGCTGGAAGCCTGGATTCAATGATTGAAACTGACACGCAGATCGTCAACAATTTTCCAGCCTTTTTTGCATTGCACCCGCACATTACCCACGTATTTTTTAATGGTGGAAAAGCAGAAGCCTGCTTTAGACGTAACGTGATTCCGGACATCAAGCTAGGATCGATAACTCTGTTAAGACTACCCTCCACAAGCCCTGCTAACGCAAGATTATCATCCGATGAGAAATGTAAAACATGGCATCAACTGATTAAGTCAGCATTAAAAGCACACTGACCATTGACTCAATAAAGCAATGCAAAATACTTGACGGCACAGCCCAGGATGCGCTTTACTTATACGCTACGATACAGCAACAGCTAATTAATCTCTCACAGAAAGGAATTCATTCAATGAAAAAGCTCGTGATTATTGTGCTTATTATTTTTGCCGCTGGATATATTAGCTTAATGGTTCAGTATTTCTAGATCAAACAAATAACGCTCAAATCGCTTTCTCCGCGTAAAGACAATGCTGGACTGCCTTGTATATACAGGGAGGCTGTTACAAATCTTCATAGTGCATAAAATAGCATGTTTAACTTTTCCTGAATTTTATAGACGCACAGATTGCATTATATTGCTGCACAACGGCATCTGATGCATGTCGCTGTTTAAAATACAGTGCTGGCTTTTTATTTTATTGGCCGGCACCACCATCACATCCCATACTTGGATCCCCCCATATGAACAAAATGGATCTGAGCTTTTAACCAGCCATTGGCAATACAAAGTTCTCGGGAATAGCCAGGTTGATCTTACCAGTACCGGGTTCACTCTTTTTTCCAATAATGCAACAACCATAACCAGCATTTATCAGAACATCCCGGAGGTTACGCCGGGTACGATTTTATTGCTATCCGCCGATGTCAAATGCAATGATGTCATAGCTGGCGAGAAACCCTGGAATCAGGCCAGACTCCTACTGTTACAGGCTGACGAAAAGAAGGAGCGTTGGGACCTAGCCACCGTGATCGTATCGCTGACAGGAACCCATGATTGGAAAAACTATCAAGGCATTTTTACTGTTTCACCTGAAACCCAAAGCATCCGAATAATCGCACAATTAAGTCAAGCTACCGGCTCACTCCAGGTAAACAATATCAAACTTTATCCCGTCCGCGAAACCCGGATGTTTACGATGACCAGAAACATCACGCTATCGGCATGGGGCATTTTCTTTCTGCTGCTGACGGGCTCATGGCTTTTTAACAACAAACACAGTATTTTTATGCGCTTATTACTGGTTTGCACCTTCATTTCCATAATCGCTGGAACAACCTTTCCGGGAGATACCAAGAATCAGGTATCCGATGAAGTAAAAACACACTTTCATACGCAGAGTGAATCTCCTAAAGCCACTATCCTATGGGATTTATCCAAGATTTGGCATTTCTGTTCCTTTCTTTTGCTGGGCTTGATTATCGCTTTGATGATGACGCAAGAACCCTTAAGCCGGGTGATATTCATCGTTTTTTCTCTAGGTGCCGGCACTGAGCTTGCACAACTCTATATCGAAGGCCGCACTCCTCTTGTAACAGATTTTTTTATTGATGCAATAGGCGGTATTATTGGTATTATCCTGATTAATATTTTTTATATAAAACATAATTCCGATAAACCCTCCTATTGACTTGACTCACAAGGATTTGTATCTTAATTTGCTGGCTGTTTAATAGACAATCATGCCAAAAAACACCTAATACGGATGAATATATGAAATGGAGATAACCGCTGATATCTATCATGGCGACAGTGCAGAACAATTAAAGCTGCTTCCCAATGATTCTATTGATCTTATCATTACGTCACCACCTTACGCAGACCAGCGAAAAAACACGTATGGCGGTATTCACCATGATAAATATGTAGAATGGTTTTTACCAATTTCAGCGCAGCTTTTGAGGGTTTTAAAACCTACAGGAACTTTTGTGTTAAATATTAAGGAAAAGGTGATCAAAGGTGAGCGCAGCACTTATGTCATCGAGCTCATCCTAGAAATGCGCAAACAAGGATGGTTATAGACGGAAGAATTTATTTGGCATAAGAAAAATTGCTATCCGGGCAAATGGCCTAATCGTTTCCGTGACGCGTGGGAAAGGCTTCTTCAATTCAATAAAAATAGAAAATTCAATATGTATCAAGAAGAAGTCATGGTACCAATGACTAGACAAATTCAAGGCTGAAAAATCTTTCCAAAACCGATAAAACTCGTGATAACTCTAAAGTTGGGAGCGGATTCGGTAAGAATATCTCAAACTGGCTTTATAGGGAGAAGGCATATCCCGCAAATGTTTTACATTTAGCCACAGAATGTAACAACAAAAATCATAGCGCAGCCTTTCCTGAAGAACTGCCTGAGTGGTTTATCAAACTATTTACAAAAGAAAATGATAGAGTACTTGATCCGTTTATGGGTTCTGGAACCACATTAATTGTTGCAAACCGGATGAAACGAAGCTCAACAGGCATCGACATTGTTCCTGAGTACTGTGAAATGGTAAAAAAACAATTAAACCCTGTTGAACTCTATTTATTCGAACCTAATGCGGTTTATGAAACAACTAAACCTAAGAGACGTATCACTTTACGTTGAACAAAATATCGGGAATTTTCACCAGAAACGCATTCAAATTCTTGATCGATTGAAGTTATCACAAGTTCTGAAACGAAAAAACCCCTATCTGTTTAAAGCAAAGAATGTATTGACCGCTGAACAAATTATTAAAAGCTTGGTCGACGCGCACATCTCATCAAATGAGGAAACCATTTTTGGCGACTGGCTGGAAGGACTTGCTATTTTCATTAACAATAAAACTTATGATGGTCGCAAATCCGGCATAACAGGCATTGATCTTGAATTCGATAACCGCGGTATTAGAAACATTGTAACGATCAAATCGGACCGAATTGGGGTAATAGTTCGCAAATAGCAAAAATGATAGCGGAATTCAAGACTGCTAAAAAGACATTAAGAACCAGCAATTCACAATTGAATATTGTTGCTGTAAACGGATGCTGTTACGGCAAAGATAGCAAACCGGATAAAGGAGATTATTTTAAATATTGTGGTCAACGTTTTTGGGAGTTTATATCCGGTAACAACCAATTATTCACAGAAATCATTTAACCCGTTGGACACAATGCGAAAGAAAAAAATGATCACTTCGTAGAATCTTATGCACAAATGATTAACAAATTTACGAAAGAATTTTCAAATAACTTTTGCAAAGATAACGGAGAAATTGATTGGGAAAAATTGGTTCGGCTTAATTCTGCAATATAATTCTAGAAGAATTTTTATATCAATATCTGACCTGAATTCGATAATTAAGCATCACCGACCCTTCCGCAGGCACTTCTACTTTCCACACGGCCATGTTACTCGCAGGCTTGCTATGCGACTGACTTTCTTCAATGATTTTCCAATCCCCTGGAATAGGTTCTTGAACAAGCACTGTAACCGCTTCCTTTTTTGCATTCTTGAGTGTGATTTCATAAGCACTTTCAAAGCGATTAATAGTATTATTACCAGCACTTAACTGTTTGAAATCAGTCTGTTTCCTCGCTGCCGTCACATCAAACGATTGACCCAGTTTCAGCCGCACAGTCTCATTGATCGGCGTGTGATCAATCCAGTCCTCACCCACGAATTGCGCATTGCTCATTTTATCGCGCTTATACACACGCATTGTGCCCTTGGGCAAAGGCATACCTAATCGTACCGATTCTCTATTGTCAAATTGCACAAATACGCTTACCTTAAGCTTTTGCCCGAGATCGCCATGGCGTGAAGCATAATAGTAATCGTTACCGGCCAGAACAAGTTCCTTGCGCACAGGTACGCTGACAGCATTGAGCAATGCAACTTGTTTGGTTTGATTTTCAGCAAGAGTCGTTGGCCTATTCAGATGGTATAAGTGGTATTCCATCAAAGACTCCTGATTCATTGACAATTCCGCAGCATCGAATGCGGTCTTGCCTCGCATTGCCATGGGAGCGACAAGTTCCTGCTGTACTCGGTTAATATCGCCAGCCACCAATTGTAGTTTTGCCTGGGAATAATGGGTTCCGCTGGAATTGGTCAACGTAACCCAACCGGATAAATCCATTCGATCATCGGCGTCATTCAGTTCCGCAACATAATCCGCTTTCCAGGACAAGCCGCTTGTCAAGTAACTGAGTTCCAATTCCTGTGTTGCGGGATCGCTACGGTTTCCTTTAATCACCAGTGTAGGGCGGTCACGCAAGTTGTTTGGCACACTCTCAAAAATTATCCGACCGGGAATACCTGTCTCAATACGATCGGCCATCTTTAACACGACCCCATCGCTGGCAGCCAATACCACTGCATGTTCCCTGCTTTCTGCGCCGGTTGCCGGATGGATTTTAATGATAGTTACCGCTTGCCCAATATATTTGTTGAGCAGGCTTTGTGGTGTCAGCAAATCAAAATTGAAATTTTGCTCGGCTACCGTAATGCCACCCGGATAATTGACGCTACGCAGCAATGCAGTTTCCGGTCGTATTTGCGCACTGACATCGCGCCATGCCAGATTAAAATCACTGCTGACAAGATTAACCTGGCGCAAATCTTTAACTAGAGCCAAGTCATTGTTGTAAATAGTAACCGCCACTGATTTCTGGTCCGCGAGAGTAGTCATTTGCTCTCCGGTTCCCGCATTTGCCATCGAATCACAAAGAAGCAGTGCGCAACTGATCGTCAACAAAGCTTGGCTTGAGATGCGATTTAAGATACTCATGACATGCAAGACCTAAATAAGGAGGTTAAATGAATTCAATTGATTCAAGAAAAAAATACATCAGACTTCCCTTACAGGGATACGCCAGATATAAAAAGCCAATACGCTTCCGATCCCAATTAACATGATCTTTTGCCACAGTTCAGGTACGATTAAAATGGAACTACCGAATGATAATGACATCAGAAAATATACCCAGCGTTTGACGCGATGCGGGATACTATGATAAATATTCCATTCGCGAATTATCGGACCCGCTATTCTATTTTCCAGCAATTTACGATGAAAGCGCTCTGAACCACGAGCAAAACAAGCAGCTGCCAGAAGCACAAATGGTGTGGTAGGCAGCACCGGCAAGACTGCTCCTAATGCGCCAAGCAGCAATGCCAGAAAACCGGCACTCAAATACAGAATACGTACAATCGGCGAATCATGCAGGCATAACAAATCCGCCGTTTGCTTATCCGCAACCTTCCGTTCATTCTGGTTTGTTTTCTGCTGCTCCGATGCATGCATTTTTAATTATGTAATTAATGTATCTTAGGAAAGAAATATTTATTTATTTTATAACTTAATTAAGTTTGATCCAAAAAGCAACCATCATTTGGACCGGCCGCAGATCAGAAATTAACGTTAGCGGCTATAATATCCAAGGGCACATTTTTCAATTTAACCGGATTTAATTTTATTCTTGAGGAAATTATGCGCAATATCAAAATACTAATTAATTTAAGCTTCATGTTGTTTGCGTTGTTAATGCTATCCCACGCTGCGTTTGCTTACAAAGAGCATGCAACCGCAAATGGTTCCGAATTGCAAAAAATTGATAACAAAGTCGGTACAGGAGAAGAAGCGGAAATTGGAAAAACGGTCAACGTGCATTATACCGGATGGCTCTATGATGAGGATGCGCCTGACAAAAAAGGCCCCAAATTTGACAGCTCCTTTGATCGCAAAGAACATTTTTCATTCATGTTGGGAGCCGGTCGCGTCATTAAAGGATGGGATCACGGTGTTCAAGGGATGAGAGTAGGAGGACACCGCACTTTAATTATTCCGCCATCCATGGCGTATGGGGCGCGTGGTGCCGGAAATATCATTCCACCGAATGCTACTTTGATTTTTGACGTAGAATTGATTGGTCTGAAAAAAGATGCACACTATTAAGATTTGTATTTTATTCGATAGTTAGGCAAATATTGTAATTGGGCTATTAGGTGAATTGTTTATTACCTCCGAATAAAGTTCATTTGCCCTTCAATTCTTAAATTCATTTAATCGCTGCAAATTTAATTCTTCGCTTCCAGAGGTCGGCGAGTCGCAAATCTCCGACCTAAAGAGCAATTCCCGCCGGTTACGACGGGTACTTTTAATCAGCCTGAACGTTTCATAATATATATACTGAGAATGACAGGAAGCTGCTATGACTACGACCAAATCGCACCGTTTCATTGGATACAAACGTCTGGGCATCAGTCTCGGCGTGATAGCAATTGTGATTATCCTCTTAGCAGCCATCAGCTATTTCTGGTTGCCCGGTTATGCAAAGTCTCAACTCGAGATACGCTTATCCGAGTTCCTGCAGCGCCCTGTCACAGTAGCCTCGATCGAAATCAAACCACATACGCTGGAATTGATTGTGCACGGTTTTCAAGTGGGCGTGAAAACGGATAGTGACGAACCAGGTGAATCGCTTTTTTCTTTTAACAGACTATATATCGATCTCAGTATCAAGTCGCTGAAACAACGTGCACCCGTGATCACAGCAGTTGCTCTGACACATCCTAAATTTCGTTTGATTCGAGAAACAAAGGACCAACTAAACATTTCTGATTTACTGGAGAAATTCAGTCAACCCTCGGATGAAAAAGATGACGATGGCGCCCAATTCTCGATCAGTAACATTACGATTCAGGAAGGACATTTTGAGTTTATTGATCGGCACATGCAGACAGATCATCAGATCACTGAAATTAATTTGGGCATTCCTGTTATTGCTAATTTCGATAGTGCATTAGAACATTGGATAGAGCCCCACTTTAGCGCAAAAATTAACGGATCGCCCTTTGCACTGGAAGGCAAGCTGCGCCCTTTTACAGTCCCACAGGAAGCAACGTTAGCGCTTAAATTCAATAAAATCGATTTGTCCGAATTTGATCGATATGCACCCCTGCCCCAAGGAATCAGGCTCCTTTCAGGTTTTCTCGACAGTGATTTGCTTGTTACGTTTACACAGGAACCAGACCAAGCTCCCATTATTGTGCTTACCGGCAATACGAAATTGCAGCAATTAGCTATAAAAGATACTACGGTAGCTGCGCCTTATCGCACGAATGTAAAAGAACTGAACATTGGACTCACTCAGGTAGATTTGATGCGTAACAACCCATCGCAAATTAAATTAAAAATGGATCAAGTCGAATTAACGCGTGAAGGCGAAAGTGAGCCTGCCTTATCACTTGCTCAGCTAATTATCGACCGCATCCAAATCGACACAAAATTGCATCGAATTACCTTAGAAGAAACAGTTCTTGATCGCTTGAACACGACCTTACGGCGAGAATCCAGCGGCCAAATCGATTTGGCCCGTTTATTTGAGCCTATCGATGCACAAGGACAGACTCAAACTCAAGCACAAATCCAAGCAGCTAAAGTGGAAGCGCAAAAAAGCATTCCCATTCCTGGGAGAAAACCAACTTATTCCAATGCTGGGGTTAAAGCAGCCGAAAACAAATCAACTCAAGACACTTCCATTACTCCCTCTGCGCATGCGCGCAAGGAAATACCTTCCAGCAACAACGAGGCGACGCCGTGGACAACGCAAATCAAACGCATAAAGCTCAGCGCAGCTAGGCTGAGCTATGAAGATCTGACATTGACTAAAACGCCTCCGATGATCATAGATCCTCTCGATATTACTCTCGATAACGTCGATCTAAAAGGCATCACGCCTCTGAAACTATCAATCAATGCACGCGTTAATCAACGCGGTCAGATTAAAGCTGATGGTTCCCTTTCATGGTCGCCGTTTGCCACAGACCTGGCTTTAAACCTTGATACCGTAGATCTAGTATCTTTGCAGGGCTGGATGGGTGACAAGTTAAATGCACTGATATCAAGTGGAGATGTGTCTTTTTTGGGTAATCTGAAAGCACAGCATGGCGATCCAATGAAAATTTTAGTGAAAGGTGAAGCAAAGCTTTATAACCTAAATATATTTGATCCCAAAAATACGGAAGATCTGCTGAAATGGAAAAAAATGGATATCAATGGATTGAATGTGGCTACCCATCCATTGCGCATCGATATAAAAACTGTTCGCTTCAGCGATTTTTATGCGCGCATGATACTTTTACCTAACGGCGATCTTAATCTTGTACATATCGTGCAAATCGATAAGCCGCTGGATGTTGAAGTAGAAGCCGCTAAAAATACCAATGCAGTTGAAGTGAAAGTTACTACACCTGATATAAAACCTATTGATACTTATCAGATTAAAACTCCAGAAGAAACCTTGATTCGTATCGGGCAGGTTTTATTGCACCAAGGTAATATCAATTTTCACGATCGCTTTATCAAGCCTAATTATCACGCAAATTTAACAGGACTTACAGGCCAAATCGGCCCATTATATCCAGGAAAATTTGGGGTTATCGATATTCAAGGCACTATTGACAAAACAGCGCCATTGAAAATAAATGGCAAAATAGAACCCTTCAGTGACAATCTTTTTCTTGATCTTAACGCAAAAGTCAAAGATATCGATTTACCCCCCTTCAGTCCTTACTCAGGAAAATTTGTGGGTTATGCAATTGAAAAGGGCAAGCTATCAGCCGATGTCAATTACCAGATTGAGAATGGCGCTTTATCAGCTGATAACAAAATCTTTCTGGATCAATTTACCCTCGGAGAAAAAATTGATCGCGAAGATACCGTCTCTCTACCGCTCGACCTGGCGATTACGCTGCTTAAAAACCGCCAGGGTGAAATTGACATACACCTGCCGCTTAAAGGATCGATTAATGATCCTGAATTCAATCTTGGCGACATTATTTTCCAGGCATTTGTGAATCTCATCACCAAGGCGATTACCTCTCCTTTCACATTACTGGGTTCAGCATTTGAAGGAGGAGAAGAATTATCTGAAATCACCTTCACCCCCGGTTTTGCAAATATCGAAGATGAGTCCCTGCAACGCTTGCAAACCTTATCCGAAATTTTAAATGACCGTCCGTCTCTGGAACTGGAAATTTCCGGCCATGTCGATCCTGTCACTGATCATGAAGGATTGAAACTAGCAATGCTGCAAAAAAAAGTGAAAGCACAGAAGTTAGCCGAAGATGTCAAAAAAGGGATTGCCAGCAGCACCCTTGCAGACATAACATTAGACTCGGAAGAATATAGCAAATACCTTGAAATGGCCTATAAAAAAGAAGATTTTGAGAAACCAAAGAATATCATTGGCCTAACCAAGAGCCTTCCTGATGCCGAAATGGAACAACTCATGCTTGAACACACGGTGATTCATGATAATGACCTGGAAGTGCTGGCAGAAAATCGCGCTAATGCGGCACGTAGCTGGCTGATTGAGAATGGGGGAATTGCCATCGAACGAATATTCGTCGTCAGTAGTCATGAAACTAAAATAGATGAACAAAAATCTGGCAATCGGGTAGAGTTTTCATTGAAATAAACAACCCGCAGCAAAGCCACGGGGAATCGCAAGTTAAAACCCTCCACTACAAATTGAGAAACTCTCGTCCGATCATTGAAAAGGCTAGAATACACGGGGTTGTAGCCTATTGGAGATTTTCACTATGCAAAGTAATGAGGCTAACGATTCCAGCAATCTGCAACATTTCCATCAGCGCCTTGAGCACCTGTATTACTCAAAGTAAGCGTACCGCAGACATCCCCCGCCATTGAACCGGTCGGCACTGCTCGGAGTACGAAGGTATTGTTTAATACTGATTGTAATGAAATAGCATATTGCCTTGTTCCAGTTCTCGGTGATTGAAGAATAGGTAGTACCACAGCGATATCATCACCGGTATCAATCATCCCATCTGCACCCACAGTTGCATCATATTGGTTATTCTGTGAATAAAATCGTTCCATAAATTGAGCATTCTCATACAGTATTGATTTTGCTACAGTCCTGTTAGATTGCTTTACATAATCCTGATAGGATGGAAGAGCAACGGCCGCGATAATACCCAGGATTGCCACTGTTATCATTAACTCTATCAAAGTAAACCCCATTACTTTAAATGTATAAAAAGATTGTTTCATAACCTGTAAGTCTCTCCCCGGATATTAATGTTACGAGACATTCTATAAATAATTTAGACGCTCGTCAGTTATAAATTCATATATCAATCATTGGCTTATTTTTAATATGAATCCTAGAAAGAATCATAATGACTGATGATTAGAAATCTTTTATTTGCTAAGTTTATTTTAGTGCAATAACTCGCGCCACGTGATCCTTCCACGCAATCCAGCAGCACCTTTTGCAGTAGTCGTCTGTGAGAGTGAACCGTCAGCTGTTGAGTACACAAGCGTATCAGAATCGGAATGGCCTCTAATCCGTGTAACTCCTCCCACAGAAAACCCTATCTCCACACCTGAAGATAATCCGTCATCGAGCGCAAGAACTCGATTTCTATTGGTATCAAATGCCGGGAATGAAAGCATTCCTCCCGTCAAAAAATCGAGCGCATTAACCACTCCCCTGCCACCAAAATCGCATGGTGATGTAGAAGGCATAATAGTGGAAAATACCAGAATTCCATCTTCCAAACTTGGTACACCTGTAATCCTTTCACCGCTGACAGGAAGATTTACATACCAACCCTTAGTTGTAGTGGAATAGGGTACTAAATTTCGCGTTGCAGTTCTGATTGCTCCGTCAGTTATCACCTGTTGAACCAGGGCTTCGGCCGTTATTGTTGCTACGGCACTATCATCCCATATCCCATAGATAGTTTGAGGATTTATACTGGTTGTATCTGCAGTCTCTAAGTATTTTCCTGTACCAAATAAAACCAACTGACCGCCTTTCGGATGAAAGCTTACAGAAGGTGGAGAAATTATAGGTTTGGATGTTCCTGATACAAATAAAGGCACTCCATTGATGCCCACCTTCCAATTTGCGGGCGTAGCAGAACTTACATCGAACTTCCACAAATTCCCTTTGATATCACCCGCGTATATTACATCGACCTTACCATTCCCAGTTGAATCGAAGGGAATCGGGGTCGAAAGGCCATTTCCAGTACCGGAATCGGCAATCAATTTAATATAATCCGTTCCAGCTGTCCAAGTACCATCCTCCCCTCCGGCAATAAACAGAATATAAAGTACCGCTTTTCCTCCCGTGCTGTTATAACCATTACCGACAATGACAGCCCATTGGTTATTCTCCATTTTGACGATTTGCATTGCTTGGCCGGTAAACGAGTTAATTTGCGGATAATTATGGCTATAACCCATATCAGCATCATCAGCACTGGTAAACTCCCACAATAATATATTTGCTGCATTTGCTGCGGTAAAGGTCGGTGCTGATTTCGTTACATCAGCTGGATTTGTAACATCTAACGCATAATAGCCCTGACCACCTCCATTCAGACCACCAACAAGGATACTTTTCCAGCTCGATGTAGAACTAGAATAGACATCTGCCACCATGGGAGATCCATCGACGAAATAGCGATGATTGGCGTTATAATCTTTATCCGTAAGCTTACTCATATTCTCATAAGCCAAGCTCGGAATATAAACCAATAATTCTTTTCCCGCGTCCGCTGCTGTACATCCTACCGTTACTCCAGCAACACAAGCATTAAATCCATGCAGCATCCCGTCATTCGCACCGATGTATATCATCGGAACTCGATCCTTATAGGCAGTATAGAAGGATTTATAACCAGGATGATCCACATCTGAATACCCTGCACTAGGTTTTCCTACATAAAGTGGACCAGAGTTCACAATATCACCAAGTTTGCTGGTAGGACGAGGACGAAAATTGTTGATTGCAGTGGAACTGGAACATGTAAATGTTCCGGTTGTACTTTCTCGTGTCGAATCTCCCCTCAGAAAAGCCACTCTCTCCGGTCCACAACTATCGGTCGTACCAGAAGCGTTTTTGTTAAGCCAAGCTTTTTGTGTAGAAGTTAAATTACCATACTCAAATGAAATTCCATCACTAACACCTTTTGTGATAATGACTCGCGAAGCAGGGTTAATCACTCCTGATGCAAGTGAAATTTCTCCGGCATTCCATTCTGAAGTGCCCAGTATCCCAGTAGAGCTGATCGGAGTTGATAATAACTGTCCACTCCAATCGCCACTATTAAACTTAGCTTGATAAACGCGCCCATTCATCCTCAATGAGCTAGAATTGGCTGCAACGGCAGAAGCCGATCCCGTTCGAGCCACAATGGTCTTTAGTGCACTGGTTAATGCATTTGCAAATGTTGCGGGATCAGCCGCACTAAAGAATTCTCCTCGGCTATTGACAGCAGCATGCCACAGATCATCTATTTTTACTGCATCGCTTATTGTTGGATTTGGCCAGGTTTGCGCTCCGGAGGGTAATTCAGTCAACGTGCCGGTCACCCCCAATCCTACGGTAAAAGTTACCAGATGCTGCCAGAATGCTGGATCGTGTGGATTGGTGGGCACTTTGTTCGGCAGATCTGTGCGTAGATCATTTTTCCAATATTCCATGGCTGCATCTGCTAATGTACCACCATAAGCATCCGAATAAGGTAGCGATGGAATATATGTATATGTTGCCGGAATCGCGGGGGAAGAGTGGTTGGTAATTGTAGAGCCTGACAAATTATCCGAATTATCCAGACCAGATACAACACCCTCAGTCCAGTAACCATCTGTCATCAAAATATTATAATTCTGCCGACATTCGTGTTGGGTGCCGCCCGTCGAACCTGGAGTCAGACCCCAAGGACCTTTATCGTCTGTTCTTTTAAAGTACTCACCAACAGCGAGTACTGCTTCTCGCAACGGTGTGCCTGCTGCAGGAATATCATGGTCATATAGATTGGTAAAGAAATTTGTTCTGTCCGTACCCGTGAACTGCCGTACACCTGTTTTGACTACTTTTGCCGCCACGCCATCGACCGTTGTCGAACCTTTATTGATAGCTGCAAAACCAACCCTCATAGTATTCCCTTGTGCTGCAAATGCTCGACCGACTCCCGCACGAGATAATAGAATGCGTGAACGATAATAGGTATACCAATTAGCAAAATTCTGGATTTCTTCATTATAAGTGCAAGTGGGAGCTGCAACACAATCTGAGCGGTTGGAACCGCTCATATAAGTAGAAGTTGAGGACTTGATTTCAACTTTTGTATAACTACCAGCACTATTGATACTGCCACCGTTGTATTTGTAGTAAACGGCAGGATAGAAAGTTTTTGACTGACTGCCAGAAAGAGCTCCGTTATCTTTCAGCCAAATTGCTGTTTGTGTATTGTTAGCAGTCAGATTACGGCATCCAGCAGCAGTATTATATGGATTGTGATAAGCGCATGTCGGGACGGCGTTATTCATCAACGATCCATCGGCGTTACTCCAGGGTAAATATCTGACTGTGGGGTCGTAGTAATTTTTGTTAACATAACTGGAGCGCAGTGAGGCAGTGTATTTATTAGTTGAATCAAAATCGACAACATAATTGTTGTAATCATCTGCACCATAAACACCTGACGCGCGAGGAAACATATAACGCACATTTTGAATTATCAAATTCTCCGGCATGATTTCGAATTGCATTGATCCGGAATCATCAAGCGTGAACATGACATTCGGAGAAATGTTTCCTCCCAGAAAAAGCGGAGTATTCGACAACGGTGGAAGAGCATACACACTGCCAGTTAGAAACATGAATGAAAAACCCATTACATTCTTAAATGTTAAGAAGCTGTATAAAATTTTTTTCTTCATGGTCTTTACATCCCCGACAGTATTTTGTTATTGCTATGGTCTAAAAATTTCTTGTATCCATACAACGGTACCCTGCTTGGCTCCTTGAGCCCGTACAGTAATCCGATAGTAGTACCTTAAAGTATTACCGGGTGGTGTTTTCTGTATTCCTTCAATCAAATATGTTGGTGCAGGCACACCAGCAGGTAAAC
Organism: Nitrosomonas ureae; assembly: GCF_001455205.1. Classification (NCBI taxonomy): domain Bacteria; kingdom Pseudomonadati; phylum Pseudomonadota; class Betaproteobacteria; order Nitrosomonadales; family Nitrosomonadaceae; genus Nitrosomonas; species Nitrosomonas ureae. Next base: position 1,294,056 of record NZ_CP013341.1, on the reverse strand, counting down.
CAGGTGCTGTGTAAGGAATGTCGTTAAATCTAAAAACGTTACCTTCAACATAATTAATTGGACACACTGGGTTACAGTAAGACTCCCAGGATCTATTCGGAGCATCGATACCAGCGCCGTAATAGCAAAAACCGTCAGTGCAGTTTGTGTCAAACTCACTCATACCTTCAATTGATTTAGGCGAATTGGTAGAAGGATCATTGTCACGAATATGATGTTCAGCATAGCGCAGAGCCATTTCAGCGGCTTGCATCGCGAGCATGCGATCATGCATATTGGCCGACATTCTCTCCTCTATTGTTGCCATTTTCGCCGCCGTTATTCCGAGAAGAGACAAAGCTAGCAAAAAAATCAGGCCTGTTACAAAAACAGCTCCACTTTGCCTTTGATAACAATCAGAAATCCTATTCATGGCGTATCATTTATACGATTACGTAAATTGATAGTTGATGTAAAAGCACGCCTTAGTCGCCTATCTGCTGGAATAGCAACCGATGCACCATTACAATCCAGATAATTACCTGCGGAAACCACATTTGTTTTTTCAGAACGAATCAAGACACAAACACGCACCGTAATAACTTGCTCCCAATCGGCGGGTAGCTCGGTATATTGATCAACGGATTGATCACCTGTGGAATCTATTCCATAGAGGATCTGCAAATCTTCCGCATTGTTTAGCAATACATTACCAACTGGTGGTGCACCGGGTACTGATGGGGTATCAGAAATCTCCCCTCTACACCTTAATTCCGCGTTAGCCGCATCAATGTTAAAATAATTCTGAATAATCGTGCCCGCGACAGTTACCCCTTTACCATCGCAATCACTGTCCCCAATTGCTCCCTCAAATTGCACAGTCAAAGTATCGGCCACACCTGCTCCGCCATTAGTACCATTAATGGCGGTCCCTGTGAATTCAACTTTAAACCCAGTAAATGGCATTTCCACATGCCCAGCCTGTTTGATACTTCGCCCAATAACTTCCAAGGCGAAACGTCCATTTTCCTGCACTCTGGCATTATCTTCCTGTTCACGAAAAACTCCCTGGCTGCTAACAAAAACGGTACCGATAACAAGTAGTAATACCAAACCCACTATCATTCCAATCATCAACTCAACTAAAGTAAAACCCTGTTGAGCATTCCATATTCCATTCATGCGCTTGGATTCGAATCTATCTTGTTGATTGATTGAAGTAGTCATTACGGTGCAAACCTTGTTACAAAACACTGAGTATTTGCACCCCCACCCGGACAATTAGGGCCAGGATTAGGATCATCCGCCATTTCTTTTTCTGTCCACATCAAAGTAATTGTATATCCCGTGGCCAAGTTTCCATTTACAGTACCGGCGCCACCCGGAAGCAATCTAGCATTGGCTGTATTCCAGAATACATGATCATAAGTAGCAATTTGTGCCGGACTACAGGTAGTTGCAACACAATCCACGCTGTCTGGGATGGTTGCTGAAAGTGCATCATATGCTCCGGCTGTCACACCTGCGATGTTGGCACGCATACGATCAGCGATATCCTCTGTTTGTTTACTCGCTACAGAACGATAGTAAGCAACATTATTACTACGCGCGCCGGACACAACCAACGCCGCCATACCTAATAAGCCAAAAGACACAATTAGCACCGTAATCAGCACTTCAATTAAGCTAAAGCCATTGCTCTGAATTTGCCCTTTTATTGAAAATGCCCTATTTATCCGCATGATCCTGTACCTGTTTCAGAACGGAAGCGTCCTTGATTATTCAGGATAATGGCTTTGGAATGTGATCCCCCGCGACTATCGCACAGGATAATAGTACCGTTAGATCCCATGGAAAAACCATTGGCAGTAAATGTAACCCTTCCCATATTTCCCGAAAATATGTTTCCACCCGAAAAAGCTGCTCCCACCTGCAGAATTTCTTCGCCCGCATCAACTACACCAGCATTATTGGGATCGGCAAACACTAACCAACCACTGGACCAGATCGCTCCCCCCGTACAGCTAGTACCATTTATGCTGGGGCAAAGTGTAACCGGGCTGCTGCGTCGAATAGCTTCACTTTTAGCTAAAGCCAATGCGGAATAAAAACTGTTACTTTGTGTTGTCAGTAAATTATTTTGGATAAACGTGCTAAAACTTGGCACAGCAACGGTTAACAAAATACTTGCCACACTCAATGTAACAAGCAGCTCAATCAAAGTAAAACCCTGTTGGGCTAATAGCCTAAGCAGTTGCATTCTTTGATATGCGTGATTGCATGCCATCTCTGTTATAACTTCCTCGTTCATTCGTTAATATTAATCGGCTAGATTCTAGCGGCCATAATTTAGACAAACTTTAACTTTTAGAGCACAATCCCAGATCTCACAAGATTTTTGATCCAAAATCTAAACAATCATATATATACAAAACCTGGAAGAGATAAAATTTTCCTTAATAAGCTTCTCAATTCCTCACTATGAGCAAATAATCAATCCATTATGAAACAGGATGTAATTATCATTGGTGCGGGAATTATAGGACTTACAACGGCGGAAAGGCTTTTGACCCATGGTGCGAATGTTACGATCCTCGAACGCAGCCAGGCAGGACAAGAATCATCTTGGGCAGGTGGTGGCATTTTATCTCCACTTTTACCATGGAAATATTCCGACCATGTCACACAACTTACAAGTTATAGTGCAACGCAATTTCCAGCTTGGATTTCATCTTTGCAAAAGGCTTCCGGAATAGATCCGGAATATGTAATATCCGGCATGTGTATATTGCCACCCTACGATTTAGAAATGGCCAAGCAATGGTGCTCGATTCGATGCATTGAAATCGAACAATCCACCATTTCTAATATCTTTCCTATCGAAAACAACTTTGACTTTAATAGAACACAACCACATGATCGTTCTTTATTTTTGCCAAATACTGCTCAAGTTCGCAACCCTAGACTATTACGCGCACTAATCAGCCGGGTTATGCAATTAGGTGGAAAAATATTAGAAAATTGTACGGTTAATCGTCTTAATACGAATTATCAGCAAATCCACTCCATTACCTCATCTTGTGGTGAATTTGTCGCTGATTACTATATCGTTAGCGCTGGTGCCTGGAGTATAGAGATATTAGGAGCTCATGCCCTGCAACTCGACATCAGGCCCATAAAAGGGCAGATGCTATTATTTAAATTTGATGCACCGCCGATACACAACATTTTGGTACAAAATGATTTATACATCATACCTCGCCGGGATGGCCATGTACTCATCGGCAGCACATTGGAAGATGTGGGATTTGACAAACAAACAACGATATCAGCATTTAATCAGTTACTAAGGCATGCGGGGAACATTCTGCCATCACTAAAAAAAATGCCCATTAAGCAACACTGGTCGGGATTACGTCCTGCTTCACCCAAAAATATCCCCACGATCGGTTGGCATCCGACTATTCGTAATTTACTGATTAATAGCGGGCACTACCGCTATGGAGTAACAATGGCACCTGCCAGTGCTGAAATCCTGGTCAATGAAATGACAGGCGCTAAACAACCCTTCGATACCTTACCGTACCAAGCAGGATGGGAAATCAACTGATCAACCCATTCAAGCCTTAGGCAATGGAAATACAACCGATTCCACTACTCCACTCAACTCTTCTATCAGCACATCTTCACCAATTTGATCAGCGCCTATTTGTTTGAGCCTGGATATCACTTGTTGCACAAGAATTTCAGGGGCTGAGGCTCCAGCCGTGATACCAATAATTTTCTTTCCAATAAACCATGCTTCCTGCAACTGCTCGGCACGATCTACCATATAAGATTCCACATTGGCATTTCTCGCCACTTCACAAAGACGATTTGAATTCGAGCTATTGGGAGAACCAACCACGATAACTAAATCACATTGGTTAACCATTTTTTTAACAGCATCTTGACGATTCTGCGTGGCATAGCAAATATCGTCTTTCTTAGGACCGGTAATCATCGGGAAGCGTTTTTTTTAGGGCATCGACAATGCGTGCAGCATCATCGACAGATAACGTGGTTTGGGTCACGTAAGCCAAATTGGTTTCATCTTTTACCGCTAAAGCCTCAACATCCGTCTCCGTTTCTACCAAATACATCCCTTTGTCTTCACCTTCAATCTGACCCATGGTTCCCTCAACCTCAGGATGACCTTGATGACCGATCATAATGATTTCTTTACCCTCTTTACGCATCTTACCTACTTCAACATGAACCTTGGTAACCAGTGGACAAGTTGCATCAAACACTTTCAATTTACGATCGGCTGCTTCCCGCCGTACCGCATGAGAAACACCATGCGCACTAAAAATTAAAATACTATCCTGTGGCACTTCATCCAAGTTTTCTACAAAAACTGCGCCTTTCTTCTCCAGGTTTTCTACCACAAATCGATTATGCACTACCTCATGACGCACATAAATCGGTGCGCCATGCATAGTAAGCGCTCTTTCTACAATCTCGATCGCACGGTCTACACCGGCACAGAAACCTCTTGGATTTGAGAGTAGTACTTTGATCATTTTTCGTTCTCCAACAATGGATATTGTGTTTGCACTCATTTGGTAATAGAAAAGCTTTGCTCACAACAAAACTTACCAGTTTTTTAAATTACACCGGGATTTTATATTTCTCGATAACGCTCAGCCAAAAGAATGCGTTTTTCATAAGCCTCCCGGGCAATCTGAACATCCTCCAAAAATTGTGGCAATTCTTTCATCAGTAATGCTTGTGGGCCATCCACCAATGCGTTAGCGGGTGCCGGATGAAAATCGACCAAAACCATATTGGCGCCTGCAACGATACCTTGTGCAGTTACATGCATAATGTCCAGTATGCCATCCGGTGAGCCTGCGCGAGTACCGACTGAATGTGAGGGATCTATACAGACCGGCATGCGTGTCAAGCGCTTGACGACCGGCACATGCGAGAAATCGACAAAATTACGATGTGGATCACCCATATTTGTCTTCATGCCGCGCAAACCAAAAATCACTTTCCGGTTCCCTTCCGAAGCCAAATACTCTGCAGCGTTCAAAGATTCATCCAAAGTGATACCAAAACCCCGCTTAATCAATACCGGAAAAGTCTGCTGACGACCCACGATTTTCAATAGCTCGAAATTTTGTGTATTCCTGGTTCCGATCTGCAGCATAACACCGGTCGCGTTGCCAGTCTGATAAAGTGCATTACGTATCTCTTCTAAATGAGACTCATGCGTAATCTCCATGGCGATCACTTTTATACCGTACTTTCCTGCCAAGTCAAATACATAAGGCAAGCAAGTTTTACCATGCCCCTGGAACGAATATGGACTGGTACGTGGCTTATAAGCACCCATACGCGTACAAACTTGATCATGCTCACGCAATACCTTCATCATCATTTCAACGTGCTCAATAGTATCTACGGCACACAAGCCGGCAAACACATTCAGCGTTTCCTGCCCAAAACGAACACCGTTATATTCAAAATAAGTTGAACGGTCGTCATTCTTGTGTCGGCCTAGAACGCGATATTCCTCTGATATACGTACAACGCGATCGACACAGGGCAAGCAATTCATATCTTCAATAGACAACACTTTGGTGTTACCGATTAAATATATCTCTGTTAGTGTTTGCTCGGCACCGACTTCGGTATGAATGCGTGTTGATATCCCTGAGAAATTAGCTAGATGCGCCATCAACTGCTTATATTCGGGACTTTCAGGTCGGGTATTGGGAACAAGAATAAGAATCATAAAGTAATTTCAAAAGATAAAGCTAATTTCAAGCACAAGATAAACAGTCAAAGATTTTAACCGAAAAAACCATCAGTTACCATGACCGCAATATATGTTCAGATTACAGAACTCAGGATCGCCAATAAGCAATTATATTGCTGCCTGAATCATCCCGATCACCCTGAGACAATTTGTCGCATAGCTATTTTGGAAAATTTCAGCTAATGTTCTACTCCCAAACAGGTCAAAAGTTTACCCTATACATGCGTCATGTTCAGCGATCTCAGCCAATCACCACTTAGCAAAAACTTACATCGACTATTTCTGCTCCGAAATATCGCTATATTTGCTCAGTGCCTCACATTTACCATTGTGTATTGGAGCATTGATATTGTAATTCCTTGGTTGCCCATGATCTTCGTTGTGGTGCTACTTGCAGTAATAAATCTGCTTACATGGATACGACTACACCGTAAATGGCCAGTCTCTCACTTGGAATTCTTTTTTCAATTGCTGATTGATGTTCTGGCACTGAGCACCCTGCTATATTTCAGTGGCGGATCAACCAATCCATTTATTTCATTATTTTTGCTACCCCTAACCATCGCAGCCGCTACGCTGCCATGGCGCTATACTTGGATCATGGCTATTATTACGATAGCCTGCTATACATTGTTATTATTCGTTTACATCCCACTCCCGCACGAGCATAGCAATCATCTTATAGAGTTTGCATTGCATGTATCCGGAATGTGGCTAGCATTTGTATTAAGTACAGTCATAATTGCCTGGTTCGTCGTTAGAATGAGCTCTTCCATTCGAGATCGAGACCGCGACCTCGCCAAGGCACGCGAACATGCTTTGCGCAATGAACAAATTATCGCTCTGGGCACATTGGCCGCAGGCGCTGCCCATGAACTGGGTACGCCTCTCTCGACGATGGCGGTAGTAACCGGTGAATTACAGCAAGAATATACACATGACGCTGAATTCCAGAGCAATATACATATCTTACGAGATCAGATTGCTCATTGTAAGCAAACTTTGACTCATTTGCTGGCAAAAGCGGGGCAAACAAGAGCCGAACATGGCAGCGAGCTTGCAGTTGACGAATTTCTCCGTCAGATCTTGGACAAATGGAAACTGATACGTCCCGCAGTTAAATTCACTTATCAAAGCACAGGCACACAGCCCATACCACGAATTATGGATAATCAATTATTAAATCAATCTATCCTCAACCTGTTAAATAACGCCGCCGATGCCTCTTCGGAATGTATTGAAATCAGCAGCCATTGGGATAATCAATTACTGCACCTGGAAATTATTGATGATGGCAAAGGACTGTCAGCAGAAGCATTGCAGCGTGCCGGTGAGGCTTTTTTCTCCAGCAAAGCGCCAGGACAGGGATTCGGCATCGGCTTATTTCTGGCTAATGCCAATATAGAACGATTTGGTGGTAGCGTTCGTTTATTTAATCTTGAGAGTGGCGGAGCCTGTACACAAGTCGTTTTACCATTGATAGGATCAGCAACATGATCGAATCTTCATTAACGGACAGCAGTAATACCGAAGACCCCAGTCTATTGATCGTCGATGACGACACCATTTTCTGTGAAGTACTCGCAAAAGCTATGAGAAAACGCGGCTTTTTCGTGACATGCGCACATACTACTGAAGATGCCTTAAGCCTGGCTGAGCAATCCACACCTGAGTATGCCATTATTGATCTGAAATTATCCAGCGAATCTGGATTGGTATTGGTTGAAAAATTAAGAATGCTCGATCCGGGTACCCGGATTGTCATGTTAACAGGGTATGCCAGCATCGCCACAGCCGTTGAAGCAATTAAACTTGGTGCCACCCATTATCTTGCAAAACCTGTCGATGCCGATCAAATTTTGTCAGCTTTTGAACGTATAGTCGGAGAATCGGATATACCTATCAGTGCGCATCCTTTGTCAGTAGGTCGCTTAGAATGGGAATATATTCAACGTATTCTTGCCGAAAATGACAATAATATCTCGGTGACAGCAAGAATATTAAATATGCATCGCCGCACGCTACAACGCAAACTTGCCAAAAGACCCTTGCGGGAATAACTCTACGATTGGCGTCGGCTTGATGGAAATTTTGCGATGATTCGAATATCTTGCCCGATCATACGCACATCCTGAATTTTCAATTCTTTTTTTTGCTCAAGACATGTTAATTCAGGTAGTTTAATCATTCCTCTCGCATCGTCACCGAGCAAATGTGGTGCAAGGTAAAAAATCATCTCATCGACCAATTCCGCTTCAATCAATGCACCATTCAATTCACACCCAGCTTCTATCAGCACTTCATTGATTTCCATATCAGCTAATACGGTCATCATTTTTCTCAGATCGACCGCACCTTTCCCATTAGGTATAACAATAACTTGAACACCCATTCTATCCAGCATCTCTTTTTTCTCCACATCTTCATCATGCGCAGCAAAAATTAATACTTCACCGCCACCTTGAAGCAATTTCGCATCCAATGGTATGGTCAAATGACTATCCACAATGATTTTCTTAGGTTGACGCGCTGTTTCAACATGCCGGACTGACAGTTGAGGGTTGTCGGATTTAACTGTGCCAATGCCTGTTATGATCGCGCATGAGCGCGCGCGCCATCGATGCCCATCATGTCGTGCAGCCTCACCAGTTATCCATTGGCTGATGCCATTGTTCAATGCTGTTTTACCATCCAGACTAGCAGCGGTTTTCAATCTGATCCATGGTTTTTTATGCATCATGCGCGTCATAAAACCTGTATTGAGCGCTTGTGCTTGCGCTTGCAATAAACCTGTTTGTACAGTGACGCCTGCTTGTTCCAGAAGCGCGCAGCCGCGTCCGCTTACCATTGGATTGGGATCTTCCATGGCTATTATGGCCTTGGTAATTCCAGCATCAATCAGGGCGTTAACACAGGGGGGCGTGCGTCCATAATGACTGCAAGGCTCCAATGTTATATAGGCTGTTGCACCACGGGCCGCCTCTGAGGCTGAGGCTAACGCATTAATTTCCGCATGCGGCTGCCCCGCTTTTTCGTGCCAGCCACTACCAATAATTCGATCATGCAGAGTGAGTACGCATCCTACACGAGGATTAGGTGTTGTGCTGTAGAGTCCTTTTTCTGCCAGACGCAGTGCATATGACATAAAAGCATAATCGACGGAAGAGAACATCTAAAATTGTCTCTCACAAGATAAAAGATAGGTTAATCCAGCTTAAGAAGCATTCGCATTCGCTAGAAACCCGGATGAACTCATGATGCTTTTCCTGTTGTAGCGGCTCCGGCTATTGCACTTCCTTAATCGCATCACGAAAATCATCTACGTCCTGAAAGCTTTTATAAACAGAGGCAAATCGAATATACGCTACCTTGTCAAGCTTATAAAGTTCTTCCATCACGCTTTCACCAATACTGCGCGATGAAACTTCACGTTCGCCCTTAGCCAGGAATTTTTGCACAATACGATCAATTGCCGCATCAACATAACTGGTTGGAACGGGGCGTTTGTGAAGTGCTCGTTTAAAGCCTGTTAACAATTTGTTACGATCAAATTCCGCACGCGTACCATCATGCTTCACTACCTGGGGTAAACGCAATTCGATCGTTTCATAGGTTGTAAAACGCTTATCGCAAGCCAAGCACCGGCGACGACGGCGAATTTTGTGGCCATCTTCACTTACACGCGAGTCTATGACATTGGTGTCATCGGTATTACAAAAAGGACACTTCATATTTAATCATGATCTGTAGCCATCAAGTCACGGCACTTTCATAGCTGCTTAAGTTCACTTTGGGATTATCCATACACTGGAAATTTTGCACATAATTGTTTTGCCTCGGTAGCTACACGCGATATGACTGCGGAATCTTCGGGTGCAGCCAGAACGTCTGCAATCAGATTCGCCAATTGCTCCGCTTCCAGTTCTCTGAAACCTCGAGTAGTTATCGCAGGCGATCCAATACGGATGCCACTGGTAACAAATGGCTTTTGAGGATCATTGGGAATGGCATTTTTGTTAACCGTGATATGCGCTCTTTCTAGCGATTCTTCTGCTTGTTTACCGGTTAAGTTCATCGCACGCAAATCAACCAGAAATAAATGACAATCGGTCTGGCCTGACACAATTCTCAATCCACGATTAATTAACACTTTGACCATAACTCTAGCGTTATCAATCACCTGTTCCTGATAATCCTTAAATTCCTTGCTTGCGGCCTCCTTAAATGAAACAGCTTTGGCTGCAATAACATGCATTAATGGACCCCCTTGAGTTTGCGGGAAAATTGCAGAATTCAATGCTTTTTCGTGCTCAGGTTTGGCCATAATGATGCCTCCACGCGGGCCACGCAATGTTTTGTGTGTGGTGCTGGTAACAAAATCAGCGATTCCAACTGGATTTGGATAAAAACCCGCTGCCACCAATCCGGCATAATGTGCCATATCCACTAATAAATAGGCCCCAACAGCATCAGCTATTTTACGGAAACGTCCCCAGTCTATCACTCTTGCATAAGCAGAAGCGCCAGCCACAATCATTTTTGGTTTATGTTCATGGGCCAATCTCTCGACTTCATCATAATTAAGCAATTCGGTTTCCGGAACCAGTCCATAGGAAATCGAATTGAAAATCTTCCCACTCATGCTAACGCTAGAGCCGTGCGTCAAGTGGCCTCCATGCGCCAGCGACATACCCAGTAAGGTATCGCCCGGTTTTAACACTGAGAGATAAACCGCTGCATTGGCTTGAGAGCCAGAATGCGGTTGCACATTTACATACTCAGCGCCAAAAAGCGTTTTCAATCGATCAATCGCGAGTTGTTCCACTTGATCCGCATACATGCAACCACCATAATAGCGTTTACCTGGATAGCCTTCGGCATACTTATTAGTCAGAACCGAACCCTGGGCTTGCATCACAGCGGGACTGGCATAATTTTCCGAGGCAATTAATTCGATATACTCTTCTTGGCGTTGTACTTCGCCTTTAATTGCCCGCCACAAATCCGGGTCGATATTTTCTATAGTGTGTTTCTGCGAAAACATGTTAGTACCAATCCTTCGAAAATTATTATTAAAGCCCGTATAGTAACACTACCTATTGAAACGCAGATAGCGGATAGAAAGCAACAGAAAAATGAATGGCAGCAAATCGTTGTCGGATCACCATTAAGTACGTGACGCTTTATCGATTGATTAAAAGTACAAATCTTTCGGGAATGACTTGATAACAAACAATCTTCACAAATCATTTCAAATGGTCAATCCATTTTTTGTACAGCCGGTCAGCTACCGAATTTAATGCCGTCACTCGCTCAGGCAAGTTTTTTTCAATTTCATCTATTGACTGCACTGATGCTTCATTTAAGCTGGCAAGCTCTTCTGCAGCCACGCTGCACCAGTCTCGCACTAAACGCTCCGTCATTTCGACATGGCACTGCATGCCCAAATGCATGCCGAGCGCAAAAGCTTGATTTTCACAATATTGACTGGATAAGATGCACGTAGCACCTTGGGGTAGGCTGAAAGCTTCACCATGCCAATGAAAAGAGTTAAAAGTGGTTAGATCACCGAACCATTCCCGCGCAATGGGATGATCTGGCACGGTGACTTCACCCCACCCCATTTCCTTTACCGGATTGGCTTTGACAATGCCTCCCAGCGCCTTGGCCATCAATTGCCCCCCCAAACAATGACCCAATACCGGCATATCTTCGGTAACTGCTTGGCGAATCAATGACAGCGACAATTTGATCCAGGGTAAATCATCGTTGACGCTCATGGGCCCACCCATAAATACTAAGCCGCTGAATTCAGCGATGCTGTTTGGTGGTTTCTCACCCGCGTCAATTTTAATTAAGCGCCAAGGAATATGATTGTTGTCGAGAAATGTGGCAAAATAGCCTGGCCCTTCGATGGGTAAATGTCTAAAAATTGCAACCGGCTTCATGGAATTTTCCTGCCATTATTTTGAATGATGCGATGATCAATTTTAGCTTGTTTTTCAGCAATTTTTTTGCTGAAAATTTAGGTTAATTTTTTGAATACTTGTGAATCTTTCGTTCGCTATAAACCACAACCTTTTGATTATTTTATTTGTCTGGAATTGATCGCGCAATGTCAGTAAAAAAATATACGTTTTCTGATCTGGTGCGAATTGAGCAATTACGCAAAATCGAATCAATCAAAGGAGAGGAGATATCTTATGCCAGCATCAAGAATATGCCCGACTCTACAGGCAGTGATTTTAGTTATCCTGAATTTATCCATCGATTGAAAATTCGTGCCAATCACTTGATTTACGAGAATGCGCTGGGAGATAAGCTACGACAGCCGAATCAACAGTTTATTCGTACACGCCGAATAGGTTTGATCATAGCGATGATCCTGGGTGGTTTGGCAGCAAGCCAGGCGGTAAGCGAGTCTTCCACGCTGAATATTTACTGGTTACTTGCGGTGCTACTGGGGTTTAATCTAATTTCCCTATTACTATGGGTATCTGGCATTACCTTGAATTTACAGAGTTTAAGTGGTGGCATCATAGCGCACCTAACCCGTTGGCTGCCTTACAGGCACAAACACGACCCCACAATTACATCGTCAGCATCGCACGCGTGGTGTGAGAGCTGCTTAACGGGAAATGTAGGCAAATGGCGTATCAGTGTGCTAACGCACCAACTCTGGCTGAGCTACTTAACAGCCGGATTAGTGTTATTGATATTGCTCATGCTCGCCAAGCAATACAATTTTATCTGGGGTACAACATTATTGCCGGATGGCACTTTACCTAAGTTAACCCAAATTCTGGGTTCGCCCTTGGAGGCTGTCGGCTTAAAAATACCGGATGATCCACAAACAGTTGCAAGCAGGATAGGAACAAGCAAACAGGATGCGGAAACACGAATGGCTTGGGCCACTTTTTTGATTGGCAGCTTGATAGTTTACGGTATATTTCCACGATTGTTACTGCTCGGCATTTCCTGGATCATGCAGAAATGGAGTGAATACCGGTTTAAGCTGGATTTATATCTACCCTATTATATTGAGCTACGTCAGCATTTGATGGGACGCAATGTTAAAGCAGAAATTATCGATGCCGATCCGCAAGCAGACGTCAAACCTGTTGACATAGCCCGTCCGCCTGAGCATGTCTCCATTCCAGCCAATGCACAAGCTTTTGGCATCGAGCTGGATACCGCAACATCTTGGCCTGAGCGTGTGGTTTGTCGGTTAAATATTATCGATCAGGAATCTCACGATGCAGCGATTGCACTGATCAATAACATGAAAACTCCAGTTTTGCTAGGCGTCGCAGCGCATCGTCTGCCGGATCGCGGCATACAGCGCATGATTAAAGAATTGGTTGATAGCAGCAATACCAAACCTTGGTTAATTTTGTTGAGCAAACCTTCAACACCCGTTACCAGTGCGCGTGAATTTGCCTGGTTTCGCTTGGCAGAAGCCTGCGGTATTCCGGCGGAGCATGTCATTACCCGATAAATCATGATGGTCAAGAAACCCAATAGCCTGAATACCCCGTTATTGCTGAATATTGCTGTTGTAGGGCATACCAATACCGGCAAAACATCACTGATCCGCACCATGCTGCGCAGCACGGAGTTCGGCATTATTGAAGATGCCGCAGGTACCACGCGACATGTTGAGCAGGCGACAATTAGCGCTAACAACGAACCAATTCTTAATTTGTATGATACGCCCGGTCTGGAGGATTCCAGGGCTTTATTTGCGCAGATCAAAAAGCTACAGGCCCGATCAAAATTATCGCCACCGATACAAATATTGGAGCAGTTTGTAACAGATATCTCTGTCAGCGATCCCTTGGAACAAGAAGCAAAGGTTATCCGCCAAGTGTTACGCAGCGATATTCTTTTATACATTATCGATGTACGCGAACCTTTCCTGGAGAAATACCGCCTGGAACTGGAAATTCTCACGCAGTCGGGTAAACCAATTATTCCAGTGTTTAACTTTATTGCCGGGCATGATCAGGAACTAACGAAATGGCGCCAACATTTGACTGCTTTTCATATGCATGCAACGCTTGAATTCGATACGGTAGCATTTACCTTTGACGCTGAAAAACGTTTGTATCAGAAAATGCAGACCTTACTGGAATCTCACTATGATAGATTGCAGAAGCTGATTGATTATCGCGCCACATTATGGAATCAGCTTTGTTTATCGGGCGCCAAGCGAATTGCTGAGTTGATTGCAAATGTCGCCTGCTATCGCGAGAGCAAGGCGACTAAAAACAATTTAATTGCAGATTCATTGATTGAAAACCGTTTGCACGATTTTGTTCGTAAAGCTGAACAACATTGTTTGCATGATTTATTGGCGATTTTCAATTTCTCGGAAAAGGATGTTGAAATTCAGAACATTCCCGTCAGCAATGGGCAATGGCAACTGGATATTTTCGCACCCGGTATACTTAAAACATATGGATTGGATGTTGGAAGCGCCGCAGCTAAGGGCGCTGCAGCAGGTGTCGGAATTGATCTGATGGTTGGTGGTATGAGCCTGGGAGCAGCCAGCGCTTTGGGCGCCATCGCTGGTGCCGGTTGGTCGACTTTCAAGCGTTATGGTGATGAAATCAAAGCAACTGTCAAAGGCACCAAGTGGCAGTGCGCTGACGAAACCACTTTACAAGTATTGTACTTACGTCAGAAACACTTATTGAAAAAGCTCATGCATCGTGGTCATGCGGCACAGGATACCCTGCAAGTGGATAAAGCTGATGACGAAAAATTACCTAACGATTGGAGCAAACTGATCAGCACCTTACGTCAGAATCCAAGCTGGCAAGAACATTCCGCCACGCGCAACGGTAATCCGCAATATCAACAGATAGAAACTAGGCTGATAGGCGAATTGCTGGATGAGAAGTAATTTTTAGAAATGAAGATAACTTATAATAGGTTGTAGAGAAGGATTTTATTTTACAGCGAAACTCAGTATTTTCTTAGTTATGTTTTAGTCATTTTAGAATGCTTTTTGCATTTTTATGCAAATCCAGCAGATAAAATGGATGGGGTTTGAATAAATAGCGCCTTTTGATTGGTCTGATCCATTATTTGGATTTATGAAGTGTGTGTAATCTTGTGGCTTTAATGCCACGCGCTTTTTACAAGCGGAACCAATCTTTCATGCGAATATCTGAGTTTTATGCTTTATTTAGTATTTATTGTTGCCTTTGCCATACTCATTCTGGGGCCTTCCTACTGGGTTAAGCACACTCTGACGAAGTATAGTTACCCCGAAGACCGTTATCCAGGCACTGGTGCTGAGTTGGCGCGCATATTGCTGGATTGGGCGAACTTGCAAACAGTCAAGGTTGAAATGACTGAGCAAGGTGATCATTATGATCCGATTGAAAAAACAGTTCGGCTAACCCCTGAGAAATTTAACGGTAAATCGTTGACAGCAATTACTGTGGCAGCACACGAAGTTGGACATGCGATACAGGACCGGGATGGTTATTTGCCATTAAAATTACGTACACGACTGGTTCAGATTGCTGCTCCGGTTGAAAAATTAGGTGCTGCCATTCTGATGATTGCGCCCCTCATCACGGTAATTACACGGGCGCCGGTTACAGGCGCCCTGTTTTTTGCAGGTGGCTTGCTAACACTGGGAACGGCCACGGTTATACACTTGGTAACACTTCCAATGGAACTGCATGCCAGCTTCGCGCGGGCAATGCCAATGTTGGAACAAGGCAAGTATTTGATACAAGGGGACGAACCTCATGCACGCAGGATTTTACGTGCAGCAGCCTGGACATATGTTTCGGCTTCATTAATGACACTACTCAATATCGGTCGATGGTGGGCCATTTTACGGCGCTAGTACGGGTTGATATTAGGATTTCTGGCGTTGCAACATTGAAATGCCGAATCCCGTCTTGACCCTGTCATATAAGCAACATAATATGCAAAAGTTTAATGTTAAAAATCTTATTAGTTCATAAAGCAGATAAAGGATAAAACATGATGTATTCGGTTAAACAACAAAAAGCAAACAATATGCGTGGATTTACGCTACTCGAGTTACTTGTTGTAATGGTTATTATTGGCTTGTTGGCTGCTTATGTTGGACCGAAGTACTTTTCGCAAGTCGGTAAATCAGAAATCAAAATGGCGCAAGCACAGATCGACGCATTAGAAAAAGCATTGCATCAGTATCGCTTGGATGTAGGCAGCTATCCGGCGACTGAGCTGGGTTTGGTGTCATTGGTGAATCGTCCAAGCAATGAGCCCAGATGGCAAGGACCCTATCTGTCCAAATTACCCCCAGCCGACCCTTGGGGACGCCCATACGTCTACAAGTATCCTGGCGAACGTGCCGAGTTTGATTTGCTCTCATATGGCAGAGACGGACAACCGGGTGGCGATGGCGAGGCGGCCGATATCACCAACTGGTAAATTGACCTTATGCGTTTTGAAGTGAAAGCGGTTATTTCCGGACAAGGAACCGTACATTTAGAACTGGAAGCCAACAGTGAAGCGGAAGTACGTCGGCAAGTGATGGAACAAGGCGGCATGGTGTTGAGCGTACGCCGCAGATTTTCCGGCTTTACGTTTAAATCGCGCACTCATTTTCCATTAGTGCATTTTAGCCAGGAGTTACTTTCACTACAAACTGCAGGACTGAGCCTGGTAGAAAGTATTGAAACTTTGCTGGAGAAAGAACAGGATGCCAGTAATCGCAAAATTATTCAGAATATTCTGGATCGGCTGTATGAAGGCATAACCTTCTCACAAGCATTGGAAGATTATCCGCAGGCGTTTCCGCCGTTATACATTGCAACTGTTCGTGCCAGCGAGCGGACTGGCGATCTTGCTGAGGCTCTAACAAGATTCATTACTTATCAGACACAAATGGATTTTGTCCGCAAGAAACTGGTGGGCGCATCCATTTATCCCGTATTGTTATTGGTAGTTGGCTTGCTTGTCTCGATTTTTCTAATGGTATTCGTAGTTCCCAAATTCAGTGCCATTTATGACGACATGGGCAGCGATTTGCCATGGTTGTCGTTGTTACTGATCAAGTGGGGACAATTTGTTCATGAGCGCGGTTGGGAATTGGCCATTGCTGCGATGGCGCTGATAGTGCTAATAGGGTATAGCGTCAGCCGGCCAACATTCTGGGCGAAAGTCATGCAGCTTTTGTGGCGCATTCCCGCGATTGGGGAACACATGCGGGTTTATCAATTAGCCCGCTTCTATAAAACACTCGGCATGTTGCTTCGTGGCGGAATTCCTGTCACCCAAGCGTTAGAGATGGTCAGCGGATTGCTGCAACCGCATTTCCGACCCAAAGTAGCTGCCGCTGCCAAGCATATCCGTGAAGGCAAAACAATCTCCAGCGCAATGGAACAAGAAGGTCTTACGACCGCAGTGGGGAATCGTATGCTCCGTGTCGGCGAAAGAACCGGACTAATGGGAGATATGATGGAACGAATCGGTAATTTTCATGATGAGGAGATAGCCCGTTGGGTGGAATGGACAACCAAGCTGATTGAGCCGCTGCTGATGGCATTTATCGGTATTGTAATCGGCGGCATTATCATTCTCATGTATATGCCTATTTTTGAATTGGCTGGAAGCATCAATTAATGGACGCGTCAGTACATATTGACAGCAAACCACCCATTGATCTCAATCAATTAGCAGAAATCCGCCGCAAAGCCGCAACTCAAGGTGTTTCTGTCATCCAGATCCTGGAAGAAGATAGCGCTTATACACCCGATGAACTGATGCAGCAGTTAGGTCAATTGATGCGCATGCCCGTTCTGGAGATGAAGGAGATTCATACATTACAACCCGCTTTTGATATTTTACCGTTTAGTGAAGCGATGCGGCATGAATGTGTATTATTCTACAGCGGTCAAAGTTATTTATTCGCGATCAGCAACCCTTTTTCCGGCAAGCTGCGGGCATGGGCGGAAGAGCGGTTTGATCGGGCGGTTGAATGGTATTTGGTACATCCGGCCGATTTGAGTGCTTTCTTCACCCAGCAAGAAAAAACCATGCGCGCTATGGATCAAGTGCTGTCATCGGCGGAGCTGGATAAGATACAAAGTGGTATCGAAGACTTATCGTTGAAGAGCATTAACGAGGGTACCAGTAAAGTAGTACGTCTTGTACACTCCACCTTGTATGATGCGCACAAATCGCAAGCCAGTGATATTCACTTGGAGATGGCTCCGGGCTTGTTGTCGATTAAATATCGCATTGACGGCGTGTTGACAGCCATTGGCACCATACAAGGTGCGGACGTGGCCGAGCAAGTTATTTCCCGCATTAAAGTGATGTCCGAGCTGGATATTGCTGAACGCCGGGTGCCGCAAGATGGCCGGTTTAAAATTTCTATTCAAGGTCGGGAAATAGATTTCCGGGTTTCCATCATGCCGAGCATTTTCGGAGAAGATGCAGTACTGCGTATCCTCGATCGTCAGGCGTTATCCGATCAACTTGAAGGCCTAACCCTAAACCAGCTGGGCTTTAATCAGGCAGCGATCGCGAGTATTCGCCGCCTAAGCTCCGAACCTTATGGCATGCTGCTGGTTACCGGCCCGACCGGCAGCGGCAAGACGACGTCTTTATATGCTGCGATTTCGGAAGTGAACAAAGGTCATGACAAAATCATCACGATCGAAGACCCGATTGAATATCAGCTTCCGGGTGTTTTGCAGATACCTGTTAATGAGAAAAAAGGGCTCACATTCGCGCGTGGTTTGCGCTCAATTTTGCGGCATGATCCCGACAAAATTATGGTGGGAGAGATTCGTGATGCTGAAACTGCGCAAATTGCCATACAGGCCGCATTGACCGGTCATTTGGTGTTTACCACGGTGCATGCGAACAACGTGTTTGATGTTATTGGGCGGTTTTCACATATGGGTGTAGATCCCTATAGCTTTGTATCCGCCTTGAACGGCATTGTCGCGCAAAGATTAGTGCGCTTGCTATGTACGCACTGTGCCGTGGATGAACGTCCTGAGGACAGTGTAATTGAGGAATCCGGCATTCCGCCGGATCAGGCAAGTCATTATAAATTCCGTAACGGCAAGGGCTGCGGGCAATGCCGCGGCAGCGGCTTCCGCGGTAGAAATGCCATTGCTGAAATTTTGTTGCTGAACGATGAAATTCGTGAATTGATCGTCGCTCACGAGCCGATCCGGCGTATCAAGGAAGCAGCGCGGGATAACGGCACCCGTTTCCTGCGCGAAGCGGCATTGGACATGGTCAAACAGGGATTAACCAGTTTGGAGGAGGCTAATCGTGTCACGATTGTGGCGTGATCGGATTCAGATATTTCTGGCACCAGAACGACTCGACTGGGTGCGTTTGAAACGCGGCCTAAAACCTGTTCAGGTTGCCAAATCGACAGCATTCTTCGAGCCTGCTGCGGGTGTTCCTATTTGGAATGCCGCAATGCAGCAACTGGAAAAGGTTTTGACAGAAGCAGCTGGGACGGAAGTATCTGTGATCCTATCCAATCATTTTCTGCGCTATGCAGCGTTGCCACCCCAAAACGAAATTACCACTCCGGAAGAAGTAAAGTCTTATGCCGAATTCCGAATGCGCGAAGTCTATGCCGAACGGGTTGATTCCTGGGTAATCAGCATCAGCGATTGGAGTCCTGTCGATGGCGCGGTTAGTGCCGCGATGCCTCACGATTTAATAATACAACTGGAGCAAATGATCTCGCGCCATGACTGCAAGATTAAGCTCATAGAACCCTATCTGGCATCGGTTTATGATCGCTGGCAGGCACAATTGAAAGGCGATAAAATCTATTTGGCGATCATTGAAAGCGGGCGCATTTGTATCGCGATCACTCATCACGGCAAGTGGCAAAATATTAGAAATCAACGGATTTTACACAATGCCGCCGACGATCTTCTGGCGGCATTGGATCAAGAGGTCATTTGGTCCGGGACAAAGGAAACAACGGAGTTTGTTTATTTATTTGCACCTGAACATCCTGAAATAACCTTACCGCAGGAAAGTGGCTGGTGTATCATTTCGCTTCCTGCAGGAAAAGTATCAGCCTTGGCGCATTATCCATCCGCCCCAACCGATCATTCCGAGCTTAATCAATGTCCCGCCTGAGATTAAGATTTCCTTATCAGGAACAATCCGCGCCTCAGCTTGATTTGGCGCTGTTGCTGGTTGGTTTGCTGATTGTCGTGATGGTATATTTTCAATTCCGCCATCAGGTTGAAGAAATCAATTTCTGGAGTAACCGGGTTGAACGCATGGAGAAACAGCAACAACAAAAGGCTTCTCCACGCACCCGAACCACATCCCGTATCCGTGAGTTTAGCCAGGAAATCCAGAAAGAAATAGCGCAAGCCAATGCAATTCTGGATCAATTGAATTTGCCCTGGGAAACGTTGTTTGACTCGATCGAACATGCGGCGACCGAAGATATTGCCTTGCTATCATTACAACCCAATTTCACCAACCGCAGCTTGCGCTTGAGCGGTGAAGCCAAAAGCATGGCCGAATTGCTGGATTTTGTGGAAGCACTGGAGCGGGAATTGGTGTTTGAGAATGTGCATTTGTTAAATTACAAAATTAAACAAGAAAATCCGCAGCGTCCGATTATTTTTCTGTTAAATGCCGAATGGATTCAAACTACTTAAAAAGAGAACTACCACAAATATCGTGGAACCGGCTCATGCCATTGTTGCGCTGGCAGCTGGAACGCTTGGGCAATGTGGGCAAGATCGGCATGGGTTTGATGCTGGCAGCAGGCATTTATTATTTTTTGGTCGTGATGCCCCAAGCTACAGAGTTGCAACAACTCAAAGATCGAGCTGTCATGCTGCAAGCGCAAGCAGTAGCGAAAAATAATCCCAGCGAGGGCGGGGACGCCGAGGCGGGAAAAAAAATGAGCGGCGATCAGGCGTTACAGGTATTTTATGATTTTTTCCCGCAAGTGGATTCTTCACCCTTCTGGATTCGTGAATTGGTGCGAATAGCTAAGAAGCAAGGCGTGGAGCTAAGTAGTAGCGAGTATCGGTTGATCAATGAAAAGGATGCCCGTCTGGCGCGCTATGAGATGGTTCTGCCGATAAGAGGTAAATATTCCCAGATTCGCGCCTTTATTGCCGACGCCCTGGAAGCCGTACCGGCCATGGCAATTTCGGCGATCGCCATGAAGCGTGAGAATACGTCCATGGATAAGCTTGAAGTACGGTTGGAAATTAATCTTTATATGAATAAATAACACAATGGATGCCGCGGAAAAGAAACGCAAAATGATCATTGGAGGGATACTGGTGGCGACATTGGTCGCTGCGGCTTTGGTCGAGGTCGACGATGAACCTGAGCTCCATGTTCCGGAGACCCTGCAATCGGGCAGAGCGACTCAGGACAGAGCGAAAAGAACCGAATCGAACGCTGCTGCACAATTGGACGTGAGTAAGCTCGGTCAGCGAAAATTCAGCCCGCTTGCCGGTGAGCTTTTCATGTCGACAAACTGGACGCCGAAGCGCGTCGTTATTGATGATCCCGAAGAACAAGCGGCTAAAATAGCGCAAGCCGCAAAAACCATGGTACCCCCTGCCCCTACCGCACCGCCTTTACAATTCAAATATGCCGGTAAAGCGATTGCCGACAATGAAACCTGGGTATTCCTTTCCCAATCCGGAGAGAATCTCATTACCAAGATTGGCGGGAAAATTAATGATACCTACCGGCTCGACTCGATCAATGACACTGCCATCACGATGACTTATTTGCCGCTGAATATCAAGCAAACACTTACGATCAACAATCAAATCGCAGGAACTTTCTGATGAGAAGCTGGAAAACGATTGTCCTTATCATTTTGTCCATATCTATCGCAGGATGTGCAATCAATAACCGAACTTTCGGCACCCGGAACACTGCGTTTGATGACGGGCAAAAGCTGATTGCTCAAGGCCAGTTTGAGAACGGGCTTGCAAAATTAGAACAAGCACAACGCGAAGAACCTGACAATAAAGAAATTCGAACAATGTTGATCCGTTTACGCGAAGATGTAATTAGTAAAATACTCCTGGAAGCTGATGGATTTCGTTTTTCCGGTGATTTGGATCAGGCTGAGCAGCAGTATCAGCGTGTTCTGAATTTATATCCATTTCATGAACGCGCAAAAGAAGGTATTGATGCGGTGAAGCTGGAGCGTCGCCACATTGCTGCGGTAGATGCTGCAAGAGCATTATTGGTACGTAATGATTTTAAAGGCGCGGAAACAATGGTCCGGGCTATTTTGCAGGAAAATCCCCAGCAATCGCATGCTCGACAGTTGATTGCTCAGATCAATGCGAATTTGTCCCGCCCTGAGGTAACTGATTTGGCGTTGGAATCCGCCTTTAAAAAATCGGTATCGATGGAGTTTAAGGATGCTGATTTGAAATCGGTATTTGAAATTATGTCGCGTACTGCCGGCATCAACTTTGTATTTGACAAGGATATTCGACAGGACGGCAAGATTTCTATTTTTGTGCGTGACAATACCATTGAAGATATTCTCAAATTAATCCTGACGACTAATCAATTGGCTTACAAGGTACTCAATAGTAATTCATTATTGATTTATCCAAACACACCGGCCAAATTGAAAGATTATCAGGAATTGGTCGTGCGCAGCTTTCAGGTCGCATATACGGATGTGAAACAAATGGTCGCAATGGTCAGAGGCATCGTTAAAGCGAAGGATATCTATGTCAATGAACAGCTTAATTTGTTTATCATGCGTGATACGCTCGAAGCCATTCGTTTAACAGAACGACTTGTCTCATTAAACGATCTGGCTGAACCAGAAGTCATGTTGGATGTTGCAGTGCTTGAAATTACCCGCAACAATCTGTTCACTTTAGGCCCTAAACTTCCTCAATCTGTTACTTTTAGTGGCTTAACGGCAGCAGGAGCAGGAGCAATTCCTGGAACTGCTAATCTCAATCAGATTGGTTCAGGAGCACTAGGCCTTAAAAGCTTTACAATTTCAAATCAAGCCGTAATTGATTTTGCCCAAAGCCTTACCAATGCCGACATACTGGCAAATCCCAGAATCCGGGTTAGTAATCGTGAAAAAGCAAAAATCCATATTGGTACAAAACAACCTGTGTTTACAGCCAATGTTCAACCAGGCATTAACTCGATTGTGACCTCAACCCCGACGTTTATTGATATTGGAATTAAATTGGATGTGGAGCCACGTATTGGCTTGAATGATGACGTGACTATGAAGGTGACACTTGAAGTAAGTAACATCACGGGCTTTGAAACGGGACCATCAGCTGCTGGTGCATCAAGCGCACCAAGAGCTCCAGTGGTAGGAAACCGTAGCGCTGAAACTTTGCTGACCTTGAAAGACGGAGAAACCCAAGTCATTGCCGGTTTGATTCAGAACGACGAAAGGCGAGATGTGTCTGGTTTAGCTGGACTGTTAAATATTCCAATCCTTGATCGATTGACATCAGGTCAAAGAGTTGACAGAAAAAAAACGGAAGTAGTGTTATTAATTACACCGCGTATCATCCGCAATATTCCCAAGCCGGCCAATATGGAAAGCGAATACCACTTCGGTACCGCCAGCGAGGCAGGCAAATTACCGGTGGTCATCCAAAAAACTGCAGCGCAGTCTCTGGCAATTGCACCAACCGGCACAGGTTCCGGTGCAGCAGCTGGAAGAGGCTTAAATGCCTTTGCTGCGGCACGGGAAGAATCGGATATTCCCAATCCTTTTGCCAACGTGGCAGCAACAACACCGACACTGACAATGCAAGCGCCGACCACGGTTGGTTTGGATAAGGAATTTTCGGTCAATGTGCGGCTGGTCGGCGCAAAACCGATGGTTAATTCTGAGCTGCAGTTAAATTATGAGGCCAGCGTTCTGGAAGCGCTCGACGGCGGGGATAAATCCGGCACGCGCACTATCAAGCTGGGCAGGGATCAAACGACCGGCCTGGCTACGCAAGTACGATTTAAAGTAATTGCAGCCAATCCTGGCATCACGGAAATCAGTATTCAGAATGTCACTGCCGAAGATCTGGAAACTGGAGAATCCGTTGATGTGGCATTGCCTGCAACAGCCACTGTAAATATTAAATAATTTTCATGCGGAGTTCATTGACGATTTTTCGTAAATCCAAAGGTTTCACGCTGATTGAATTGATGATCGTGGTAGCCATCATGGGAATTCTGGCGACAGCAGCGATGCCGTTACGGGAACTCATGATCAAACGGGAAAAGGAGCAAGAGTTACGTGTTGCCTTGCGGCAGATACGCACGGCAATTGATGCATACAAACTAGCTACCGACGAAGGGCGCATCGCCAAAAAAGTTGATGAATCGGGCTATCCTCCCAGACTTGAAGAGCTTTATATGGGTGTGCCGGATATCAAAGATCCCAAAAAGAAGATTATCTATTTTTTGCGCCGCTTACCCCGAGACCCTATGTTTACAGAACTGGAAATTGACGGTATACAATTGACTCCGGCAGAAGAAACCTGGGGAAAGCGTAGCTATGAGAGTCCATGGGATAGTCCCAAAGAAGGTGATGATGTTTTTGATGTTTTTTCACGCTCGGAAGCCATCGGGATGAATGGCATTCCCTATCGGCAATGGTGATCGATCGTATGCCGGAAAATCTGAAATGGCGGGGATTTACCTTGATCGAGTTGTTAGTGGTCATGGCTATCGTTGCCACGTTATTGAGTCTTGTAGCTCCCCGTTATTTCAGCTCACTCGACAAAGCCAAAGAAGCCGTATTGCGACAAGATCTCGTCATTATGCGGAGTGCAATCGATCAATTTTATTCCGATACCGGAAAATATCCGATTGATCTGGAGGAGCTGGTAGACAAGCACTATTTACGCAAGGTTCCAATAGATCCATTTACCGAGAGCAACCAAACCTGGATTGTCATGCCCCCCAAGAATGAAACGGAATCAGGCGTTTATGATGTTCATAGTGGCTATACCGGCCAGGCGGAGGACGGCACATACTATGAAGAATGGTAAGCGGTTCTCACGCAGTCAATTTTTTTGGAAATCAGAATGTCCCGGTTAGAAAATGGTTTCGTCTATCTCTGGGCATTATTTTCGGTCGCCCTGTCCGGCGTTATCATGGCAGGAGCAGCGCAGGTATGGCAAGCCAAATCCCAGCGCGATAAGGAAACTGAACTGCTGTTTATTGGGGAACAATTCCGCAAAGCCATCATGTCATACCATAATACCGGGACCAAGCAATACCCGGAAAAATTGGAAGACTTACTGCAGGATAGTCGCGCTATCAACGTTCAACGTCATATACGCAAAATCTATCTGGACCCGATCACCAACTCTGAGGACTGGGGTCTGATTGAAGAAACTCCGGCCAATACCCAGGCAGGTGCCGCAACATCGCAAAGCAACGCCGCGTCGAACCAAAGACCGGGGACAAATCCCAGCTCAACCACGAATCCCGGCGCAGCGTCAGGAATGGGTGCAACTTCGAGTTCGAGTGCAACCTCGAATAATCCGAATACCGCTGCAAATCCGGGAACAGCAGCGGGTTCCGGTTTAGCCCCCAATGCTAATCCGACGACAGGAACTACCGGTCAAACTTCCGGCAATAATCCGGCACCAACTACCAGCTCTGGGATGAGCTCTAACATTGGAAAAAGAATTATCGGGGTATATAGTCTTTCGGAAAGGAAACCCATAAAAAAAGATAAATTTCCCGAGGTTTACGCCAAGTTCTCTGAAGCTAAAACCTATCAAGATTGGAAATTCATCTACAAACCCGGAGAAGGCACCGGCGCAAAAGGAGCGGCATCTCCGCAGAATCAACCCAGTGCCCCTGGGGCAGCACCAGCAAAAGGCTCACCTCTTTCACCGCAATCCTCTCAGGGCTCATCGTCATCGGCTTCGCCTTTCGCCTCACCATCTTCTCCAGCACCCGCTAAAGGCGCTTCACCTTTTGGATCGCAATAGATCAACGATGATACAAGCGCTCACTCATAGAAATTCTTACTGATTCAAGTTTTTCCCTTTTTAGGGATATCGCAAGATATATTCCCGTATCATTCAGTACCCGCCTTGCGGTAAGCCGTTACCTGAATTTCAATTTTCATGCGGGGATCGGATAAGCCGGCCGCCAGCATCATCGCCGAAGGCCTCACATCTCCGAGATACTTGCGCATAACCGGCCAGCATTTCTCAAAATCTTCCGCTTTGGGGAACACATACGTAACGCGCACCACATCTTTCATGCTCGCCCCTGCTTGTTGCAATGCCGATTCGATATTCTTAAAGCATTGCTCCGCCTGCTCCAGGAGATCATCGGAAATAGTCATTTTGCTGTAATCGAAACCGGTTGTACCGGATACCAAAACCCAATCACCTTCGACTACCGCGCGGGAATAACCGATTTCTTTTTCAAAAGTGGAACCTGAGCTGATAAGTTTACGTGCCATAGTGTGTCCTTTTTATCTGATTGAGAAAATTTTGCGCAGGATGCCTCTATAATGGCGCAATGCGTTATTGTAAAACGAGTTTTGAACCAGTGCTTTCAAATCTGAGTATTGACCCATGACGATGACATTTTATTGGCATGACTACGAAACATTTGGTGCTGATCCCAGGCGCGATCGTCCGGCGCAATTTGCCGGGATACGCACCGATGAAGCGCTAAATGAAATTGGCGAACCGCTGATGATCTATTGCAAGCCGGCGCGGGATTTCCTGCCGCATCCGGAAGCCTGTCTGCTCACCGGCATTACGCCGCAACTGGCCGATGCGCAAGGACTGCCGGAACCAGAATTCATCGCACGTATCCACGCTGAATTGGCGCAACCGGGCACTTGCGGCGTTGGTTACAATTCACTGCGGTTTGACGATGAAGTGACGCGCTTCACCCTGTATCGCAATTTCTACGATCCCTATGCGCGCGAATGGCAACACCGTAATTCACGCTGGGATATCATTGACCTGGTACGCATGACATATGCGCTACGCCCGGCCGGTATCACCTGGCCGCAACATGAAGACGGGCAACCCAGTTTCAAACTGGAAGATCTGGTCGCCGCCAATGGCATTTGGCATGAATCCGCGCATGATGCCTTGTCCGATGTGCGTGTCACGATTGCCCTGGCGCGCCTGTTGCGCATGCAACAACCACGCCTTTTTGATTGGTTATTGCAACTGCGCGATAAACACAAGGCTGCGGCTCAACTTGATTTAATCACACATAACCCGGTATTGCATACCACGCGCATGTACCCGGCTAAAACCGGTTGCACATCGCTCGTCATGCCATTGATCGTTGAACCGGGAAACAATAACAGTGTGTTGGTGTACGACTTGCGCCATGACCCCGAAATGTTCCTGCCGCTGAATGCGGACGATCTGGCCCGATTGCTGTTTACCCGGAACGATGATTTGCCCGAAGGCATGCAGCGGCTGCCGGTCAAATCGATAAAAATCAACAAATGCCCGGCACTGGCACCACGCAACACCTTGGATGATGAAGCTGCTGAACGCATCGCGCTCGATCTGGCTCTATGTCACCGACATTGGCAGACATTATGCGCAATGCCTGATTTTTTCCAGCGTGTCGCTATGGCCTATACCAGCCGCACATTCGAATCTACCGGTGACGTCGATGTAGCCTTGTACGATGGTTTTCTGAACAATGCGGATGCAGCATCACTAGAGCAAATACGAGCGGCATCCCCGAAGCAACTGAGAGAAATGCAATTTAATTTTCATGACAAGCGGTTGCCCGAGTTACTGTTCCGCTACCGTGCCCGTAACTGGCCGGAAACATTAAAACCCGCAGAAGCGGAACGGTGGGAATTGATGCGGCTACAGCGCCTGACGCAAGCAGATGGCGGTGGCAGCATTACTTTTGATGAATTTTCGACACTGATTGCTTTGTTGCGCGAAGCAAGAAATACCGACAAACAGGCTGAGCAAATACTCGATGCAGTAGAAGATTGGGGCAATGATTTGCTGCGACCTTCATGAAAACCATCACCCGGCCCGTTCTTGCTGAACCCGAATTATTCTTTACTGCTCTTGAAAATAAGATATCAAGGACATCCCAAGGCATTCTCCCAATTTTATTAATTACCTCTGGGATTCACTCAAGCAGTTGATACACAGTAACAAATATCTTCCTCCTAACCATTCCAACCAGGAATGTTGAAATCAATCTTTGCTAGGGTCTGTTGACATTTCACATAGGTAGCCACAGATATCCACATGCCATGGCTACCATACTCTCAAAATTTCTCTTCAGTTTGTCGTATCGTGTCGCTACTGCCCGATACTGCTTTAGCCGGGCAAAAGCATTTTCCACCAAATGTCGGTATCCATACAAACCCCAATCCATATCTGCGTTGCCCTTCAACGAGTTGCGCTTTCTCGGTATCACAGCTCGAGCCCCTTTCTTCGTTATCTGTCCTCGTATACATTCGCTGTCATAGCCTTTGTCCGCAACAATCGCTTTCGCGTCAGGCAGTTTGGCAATCAAATCAGGTGCTATAGAACAGTCATTGACTTCTCCACCGGTGATTTCAAAATCGGCTGGTAAACCATAACTATCAACCGCCAGGTGAATCTTTGTGGTATTGCCTGCGCGGCTTTTCCCGATCGCCTGTGGTTCCTTGTCCGCTGCGCCTGCACTATGCTGGTGCGCTTTAACATAGCTGCCATCAATAAATTCCCATTCACAATCCGGATCAATAGACAACGCCTTGAAAATCCTTAACCATTTGCTGCTTAATGACCACGCATTGAATCTTTTGTAGATGGAATTCCAGCTTCCAAATGCCTCAGGCAAGTCTCGCCACGGGCAGCCAACCCGCATTCGATACAGCATACCTTCTACTGTCATGCGCAGATTGCGCTTGTTATATATCGCTTCTTGAAGCAGAATCTTCTCCAGCTTCGACCAGAACTCATCACTGAGCATCAATCGGGGCATCGCAAACTCGTTTTGTTGGTGCTATGGGAACCCCAATATTACGAGTTTGTTTCTATCTATTAAATACTTATCTCAAAACGTCAACAGACCCTAGCTCTTTCTCTCAATTTTTTATCTGCATTGTCCGTTAACCAACGAACGAACTCATGACTGATTGCATTGACAGGCAATTGAAGCACGTTCTTAAGAAAATCTGTACAGGGCAAAACAATCAGTTCTTGCAGAGCATTCCGTTACACTTCGCATCGTCACTCAGAGGACACCTAATGAATATTGTTGAGCTACTTGCTTTTGTGGTTAAAAACAACGCTTCCGATTTGCATTTATCTGCGGGCATGTCACCGATGATTCGGGTGCACGGTGACATCCGTCGCATCAATTTGCCGGAAATGAGCCATAAAGATGTCCACGCGATGATATATGACATTATGAATGATGGTCAGCGCAAATTTTATGAAGAGCATCTGGAATGCGATTTTTCCTTCGCGATACCGAATCTTGCCCGTTTTCGCGTGAATGCATTCAATACACAACGCGGCGCAGCGGCGGTCATGCGGACGATTCCATCCAAGGTGCTGAGTCTGGAAGATTTACGCGCACCCAAGATTTTCGCTGAAATTGCCAAGCAACCGCGCGGCGTTGTATTAGTGACAGGTCCCACCGGTTCAGGAAAATCGACTACGCTGGCAGCAATGATCAATGACATCAATGAAAATGAGTATGGCCATATATTGACACTTGAAGATCCGATTGAATTTGTGCACGAGAGCAAAAAATGCCTGATCAATCAGCGCGAAGTGGGACGGGATACATTAAGCTTCTCCAATGCATTGCGTTCCGCATTACGTGAAGATCCCGACATTATCCTGGTGGGTGAGTTGCGTGATCTTGAAACCATCCGCTTGGCGATGACCGCCGCCGAAACCGGTCACTTGGTATTTGGTACATTGCATACCAGCTCGGCTGCCAAAACCATCGACCGTGTCATCGACGTGTTTCCGGCGGAAGAAAAAGAAATGATTCGCGCGATGCTATCGGAATCCTTGCGCGCGGTAATTTCGCAGGCACTGCTAAAAACAAAGGATGGCAAAGGGCGCGTCGCCGCGCATGAAATTATGATTGGTACCCCGGCGATCAGAAATCTAATCCGTGAGGGTAAGGTTGCGCAGATGTACTCGGCGATACAAACAGGTCAGAACTCAGGCATGCAAACACTGGATCAAAACCTGACCGAGCTGGTAAAACGCAATGTCGTATCCGTCGCCGAGGCTAGAACTCAAGCAATGAATAAGGACAATTTCAGAGTTTAATCGGATCAAGCGAGTAGATTGAAAATTTCAGGAGTAATCAGTGAATAAAGAACAAGCTGCAAAATTTATGTCGGATTTACTGCGCTTAATGCTGAGCAAGAAAGCCTCGGATTTGTTTATTACAGCCGGTTTCCCGCCTGCATTCAAAATCGATGGAAAAATGACGCCGGTCTCTCAGCAATCCCTGACTGCACAGCACACCGAAATGTTAGCCAAAGCGATCATGAATGAAAAACAAGTCGGCGAATTTAAAACCTCGCAGGAATGCAATTTTGCAATTAACCCAGCGGGAATCGGGCGTTTCCGTGTTAATGCGTTTGTCCAGCAACAACGCGTGGGTATGGTATTACGTACGATCACCACCAAAATCCCCGAGTTTGATGATTTGGCCCTGCCACAAGTGCTCAAGGAAGTTGTGATGAGCAAGCGCGGCCTGGTGATTTTTGTCGGCGGAACAGGTTCCGGAAAATCAACATCAATGGCAGCATTGATCGGGCATCGCAACAAGAACAGCTATGGCCATATCATCACCATTGAAGATCCGGTTGAATATGTTCACGAGCACATTAACTGTGTCATCACCCAACGCGAAGTGGGTGTCGACACCGAATCATGGGAAGCGGCGCTGAAAAACACACTGCGGCAAGCGCCCGATGTCATATTGATTGGCGAAATCCGTGATCGTGAAACCATGGAACACGCCATTGCATTTGCCGAAACCGGCCACCTTTGCATGGGAACATTGCATGCCAACAGCGCAAACCAGGCGCTCGATCGTATCATTAATTTTTTCCCGGAAGAACGCAGGGCACAGTTATTGATGGATTTATCGCTGAATCTGCGCTCATTGGTGGCACAACGGTTGATCCCGGCTAAAGACAGTAAAGGAAGAGTCGCGGCTATCGAAGTCCTGCTCAATTCACCGTTGATTTCGGATTTGATTTTTAAGGGCAACGTGCATGAAATCAAAACCATCATGAAAAGCTCGCGCGAAATGGGCATGCAAACCTTTGATATGGCATTGTTTAACCTCTATGAAGCCGGAAAGATCAGTTATGAAGATGCGCTGCGCAATGCCGACTCGATGAATGAATTGCGCCTGCAAATCAAACTCGAAGGCGCCGAAGCTAAAACTCATGATCTTAATTCAGGGATTGCACATCTGGCAATTACGTAGGAACATATCATGAAATTCGTGGTATGAGTCTGTTCCGATAGTCTAATTCTTCTTTAGTGACCTAACTCCACTGGGCGCTATGTGTATGTGCGCAAATGCAAACACGACCTCATTATGCCTTTGAGTCCCAGGAGAATGTACACACAGACCATCAGAACGGCACCCATTCCGTTTCCTGCATTGGCGTGTTGTCCACAGTGATGTGGCATTTGACAAACTTTGGAGAATAGGGGTCGATGTCGTCTGTCAATTCTAGTTCAGACCAGGGCATCGACAGCTGAATTGAGACCAACGTCGGAGTTTGATTGACGACTGTACTGCTCCCCAAGGCGACGATTCCATACTGATCGCGGTATCTGCCGTTGCGATCGCGCAGGTACCTCCCCCTCTCGTCCGCAAACAAACACAATATCCCACCTCTCTGGCCATCCATAAAACCAAAGTCGGCCCGACCCACAATCTCGATTGTTGCTCGGTTGCTCGCGTCGATCCCCCGAGCGATAGCGAAGGTATGAAGGAAGGCCGAGGGCGACGGATTGGCCGCTGATGATGATCCAGGATTCGAGAAATCGAATCCAATCGAGACATTCGGCGGACCCCAGGGGATCTCGTTTCCATTGAAATCTTCAACCCTCAAGGGACCGCCACTTGGTGTGGCGATCGGACGATTTCGCGTGCGCAAATCACTGTTGGATTCAATGCCGCGCGCGACCTGCTCGAACAGATTCCGAGCCTCTCGGTCAATGACATCCGGTGCGCAGGTTGCCACATCGCCACCGGTAGCGTAGATGCAGCCGGCCTGAGCTAGGCGTAATTTAAGTTTGCCCGTTTGCACAGTCACAGGCCCTATCTTTATCATGGCTGAGTCTTCACCGAAGCGAATCTGGTTCGAGCCAGAACTGATCGAAATGTACGGCTTAATCTCCACCGGCCGTGTGCCGGCTATGGTGGGCAGCGCCTCGTTGCGGATCCACTTGAAGATATCAGCGTGAGCCGAGATAGGTAATAGGGTTGCTAACCCTAATGCCACGACACAGCGATGGAACTTGAGGATTACTGGATGCATGCAACTCTCCTGGTTAGCTTGGCAGGTTTGATGGATCGAACGAACGCTTAAGCGCCGCATCGTATTCACTTTCTTTACGATCAGGTACGATCTCAGGCAATAGCTTTCCATGTAGGATAATGGCGACTTCCTCGCCTGTCTGTACCTGTTTGAGATATTTCGGTAAATATTGTTGCAATTCTGTTACGTTGATTGATGTCATCACAAACCTCATTAATGCACATTATTTCTGTGCAGTATAAAATTTTGCTGCAAGCTTGCCACACCCATTTCTAATTGCATAAAGTGAAACCAAGTCCAAAATCGAGAATTCTGGCTCTTCCAAACAATAACCCCAAATAGAGAATCATAGTGAATGCAAATCTGAGCCGTCGCGTGCTGAACCAAATGCAACTTGTCCACAACGAGGGGCTAAGCCTGGAATCGAGAATATTGCGCATGGCTTAGGTACCATGCGATCACTTCGAGAATTTTCTTTCCGCCCAATCTCTCACACCCCCAAGCGCTGCAGGCAATTGTCCCGGCTGCGTGCCCCCCGCTTGGGCCATATCCGCTCTGCCGCCGCCTTTGCCACCGACCTGCTGCGCGACGAAATTGACCAGCTCGCCCGCTTTGATGCGATCCGTTAGATCCGCGCTAACACCCGCGATCAGCGTAACTTTTCCATCCGTAACGGTACTGAGTACAATGGCGCAGGTTTTGAGTTTGTCTTTCAGTTGATCCAACGTTTCGCGCAGGGTTTTAGCATCGGCATTTTCCAGATTGATGGCCAATACTTTGACACCATGGATGTCCTGCGCTTGTGCAGCCAGGTCGGCACCTTGTGAGCTGGCCAATTTGGTTTTAAGGCGCGCCAGTTCTCTTTCTGTTTGGCGCACGTTATCAATGATCTGCGCAATTTTTTGTGTGACTTCCTGTGGATTGGTTTTTAAAGTCTGCGCGATTTCGAGCAGTTGCGCTTCGCGTTGTTGCACATAATCGATGGCCGCTTTTCCGGTTACCGCTTCGACGCGGCGAATACCGGCGGCAACACCGGATTCGGCAACAATTTTAAACAAGCCGATTTGGCCGACTTGCGGGACGTGTGTGCCGCCGCATAATTCCGTAGAAAATTCGCCCATGCCGATGACGCGCACCACATCCGAATATTTCTCGCCGAACAATGCCATCGCCCCGCGCTTGATCGCATCGTCGTACTTCATCGTGGCCGCTTCGACGATACAATTGTTGCGGATCTGATCGTTGACCAGACGTTCGATTGCGCGGATATCATCCG
The DNA here is from genome assembly GCF_001455205.1 of Nitrosomonas ureae. Classification (NCBI taxonomy): domain Bacteria; kingdom Pseudomonadati; phylum Pseudomonadota; class Betaproteobacteria; order Nitrosomonadales; family Nitrosomonadaceae; genus Nitrosomonas; species Nitrosomonas ureae. The sequence continues at coordinate 1,260,447 of NZ_CP013341.1, read as the reverse complement.
CTGTCAGTGGCACATTATGAGAAAAATCAAAGCGCGTCCGATTGGCGTCAACCAGTGAGCCTTTTTGCGTCACATGCGTACCCAATACCTCGCGTAGCGCGGCATGCAACAAATGGGTAGCGGAGTGATTATTGGCGATGCTGATGCGGTTCTGCGCATTGACCCGCGCTTGCACGGTATTCTTGATCATCAGGCGTCCGCTGTGCAACCTTCCCTTATGGCCAAACACGCCAGCCTGGATTTTCTGCGTATCGGTGACTTCGAAGATGCCATTGGCGGCAAGCAATTCACCGCAATCGCCGACCTGACCGCCCGATTCGGCGTAAAAAGGCGTTTGATCCAATACCACCACGGCTTCATCCCCAGCCTCGATGGAATCCACTGCACTACCTTGCTTGTAGAGGGCCAATATTTGACCTTCATGCTGCAGTGTCTCGTAACCATAGAACGTAGTCTGACTGCCCGAATATTCGATACCTTCTTGCAGGGTGAATTTGCTCGCGGCGCGCGCTTGTTCACGCTGACGCGCCATGGCTTGCTCGAATCCTGCGTAATCAACGGTAATACCGCGTTCTCGTGCGATATCGGCCGTCAGATCAATCGGAAAGCCGAAAGTATCGTAGAGGCGGAATGCAGTTTCACCATCCAATACCTGGATATTCTGGCTAAGCGCGATTTCCAGAATTTGCATGCCGTTTTCCAGGGTCTCAGCGAAACGCTCTTCTTCTTGCAGCAATACGGCGGCTACGCGTGCCTTGGCAGCGGTCAGTTCAGGATAAGCTTGCCCCATCACTTGATCCAAATTTTCCACCAATTGATGAAAGAAGGGTTGTTTCTGCCCCAGCTTGTAACCATGCCGGATGGCGCGGCGAATGATGCGGCGCAAGACATAACCGCGGCCTTCGCTGCCCGGAATGACGCCGTCGGTAATCAGAAACGAACACGCGCGGATATGATCGGCAATGACTTTGAGCGAGTTATCGTCAAGATTGCTGGTGTTGGTCACGCGCGCCGCTGCCTTGATCAGACTCTGGAACAGATCGATGTCGTAATTACTGTGCACATGCTGCATCACGGCAGAGATGCGCTCCAGCCCCATGCCGGTATCGACCGATGGCTTCGGCAACGGATGCAACACGCCGGCGCTGTCGCGGTTGTATTGCATGAATACCAGATTCCAGATTTCAATGTAGCGGTCACCGTCGGCATCGGCAGAACCCGGCGGGCCTCCTTGAACATCCGGGCCGTGGTCATAAAAAATTTCGGAGCAAGGGCCGCAAGGACCTGTATCGCCCATTTGCCAGAAATTATCCATCGTGGCAATCCGCACCACACGGGATGGTTCGACGCCGACTTCGTTCAGCCAGATACTGGCCGCTTCATCGTCCTCAGCGTAAACAGTAACCCATAATTTCTCGTGCGGAATGTTGAGGGTATGGGTTAGAAAATCCCAGGCAAACAGAATGGCGTCACGCTTGAAATAATCGCCAAAACTAAAGTTGCCGAGCATTTCGAAGAAAGTATGATGCCTTGCCGTATAACCGACATTCTCCAGGTCATTATGCTTGCCGCCGGCACGAACGCAGCGTTGCGAACTGGCGGCCCGCACATAAGGGCGCTTATCCTGACCAAGAAAAACATCCTTGAATTGCACCATACCCGCATTGGTAAACAAAAGCGTCGGATCATTGCCCGGCACCAAAGGGCTGGATGAAACAACGGTATGTCCTTGCGATTCAAAAAATTCGAGAAACTTCTGTCTTATTTCGCTGCTTTTCATATTTCCTGCTGCCGCTCATATCGTTTCAATTCAGTCACTGTCAAACCCACCGCTTCGCCTTTGACGATCGCCAAACTTTTGACTCTAACCCGGATAGTGATTTCCTCGTTCATTTTAGGTAAATCAAACTCGGTCAACACTGTAATTTCTCCGCTGCTGTCTTCCAGCACATACATTTTCAAATTGACAAAAGGCAAGCGCGTGGGATCCTTGGGTATGCCCTTTAATCTTACTTCCTTGCCGTCAAAGTCAACCGGTGCGGCATTGATTTCCTGAATCAGCGTGATCCCACCGGCATGAACTTGCAAACTCATTAGCAGCATCGCCCAGAAAAGAATTAACTTTCCCCAATTTCCCTTCATGTGCTGGCCTCACCCGCTTGTGCAAGAACTTGTCGTATGGTTTCCATGGAAAAACCCCTATTCATCATAAACCGCACCTGTTTGCCGCGTTCCTCCCTGGAAACTGGCGGATGATCGAATTTCCTGCTCCAGATATTGAGCGCAGCTTCCAATTCGGTTTCCTTGAGTGTCGGCAGAATATTGTCAATCAAATGGGCATCTATTCCTTTTGCCTTGAGTTCATGAACGATTCGATGACTTCCGAAGCGCGCTCGACGAGTACGCGCTATCTGTTCCACCGCGCGTTGCTCGGACAGATAACCCTGTTGTTCCAACGCATCCAACACTTCTGCAAGCACGTCCGCTCCACAGGATTCCCTATGCACAGCAAGCTTTTGCTCCAACTCCTGGCGTGAATGCTCACGTCGGGCAAGCATGCGCAGTGCGCGAATTTCCAAGGGAGTACGAGCGCTCACAAAATTTACTTCTCTTTCTCAATTTTCTCTTTCACGGGACTGGCCTGATTAGCAATGCCCACAATTGATCGAATTTTCTGTTCAATTTCTTCAGCGATATTCTTATGTTCTTTCAGATAATCACGCACATTATCTTTGCCCTGCCCTATTTTCTCCCCTTTATACGCGTACCAGGCTCCCGCTTTGTCGATCAGTTTATGCAATACCCCCAGTTCGATAATTTCGCTCTCGCGCGAAATGCCTTCGCCATAAAGAATATCAAAATCCGCTTGTTTGAAGGGAGGTGCAATTTTATTCTTGACCACTTTCACGCGGGTTTCATTGCCGATGGTTTCGTCACCTTTTTTGATCGATCCGGTGCGGCGGATATCCAGGCGTACCGAAGCGTAAAATTTTAGCGCATTCCCACCCGTGGTGGTTTCAGGGTTGCCGAACATAACACCGATTTTCATGCGAATCTGGTTGATAAAAATAACCATCGTATTGCTGCGCTTGATGTTGGCCGTTAATTTACGCAGCGCTTGCGACATTAGGCGTGCCTGCAACCCCATTTGCGGATCACCCATGTCACCTTCGATTTCCGCCCGCGGCGTAAGCGCGGCAACGGAGTCAATCACGATAATATCGACGGAACCGGAACGCACCAGCATATCGGCGATCTCCAGTGCCTGCTCACCATTATCCGGTTGGGAAATCAACAATTCCTTCACATTGACGCCAATTTTTTGTGCGTATTGAGGATCCAACGCGTGCTCCGCATCAATAAAAGCCGCTGTACCGCCCAGCTTTTGCATTTCAGCGATAACCTGCAGCGTCAATGTCGTTTTTCCCGAAGATTCAGGCCCATAAATTTCGACAATCCGTCCGCGAGGCAGCCCCCCTACGCCTAGTGCAATATCAAGCCCCAGCGATCCGGTTGATACGACCTGTATATCATATGCGACATCGTTAGCGCCCAACCGCATGATAGAACCCTTACCAAACTGTTTCTCGATTTGGGCCAGGGCAACGTCAAGCGCTTTACTTCTATTTTCGTCCATGATTTATCCTGTTAAGAGTCAATTGGATTATTATCGCATAACCTATTTGGTATCAACGTAACTTGTTATGACAGATTGTTTAACTTTAAAAAATAGCATAGTAAAATACTCGAGTATCCAGCTTGCCTGCGATATAATTACTAACGTGGGCGTTGAAATCGCAGAAAAAAACTTTGTCTCTGCATTCAATAATATTAATCGGCAATAAAAGGAGAATAGCCATCCGAGTCATTTTGTTAGGCGGTCCAGGTGCTGGAAAAGGCACACAAGCCAATTATATTAAGGAACATTTTGGTGTTCCACAAATTTCTACCGGGGATATGTTGCGCAGTGCCGTGAAAGCAGGCACGGAATTGGGCATCATGGCGAAAAAAATAATGGATTCTGGCGGATTGGTTTCTGATGACATCATCATTAACTTAGTCAAAGAGCGCATCGCGCAACCAGATTGTGCCAATGGCTTTCTATTTGACGGCTTTCCCCGCACGATTCCACAGGCCGAAGCGATGAAAACAGCAGGCGTACCGATTGATTTTGTAGTCGAGATTGATGTTGATGATGCTGAAATTATTAAACGCATGTCGGGTCGAAGGGTGCATCCCGCTTCTGGCCGTACTTACCATGTGGATTTCAATCCACCCAAATCAGCTGGTCGGGACGATGTAACAGACGAACCCCTTATACAGCGCGATGATGATAAGGAAGAAACGGTCAAAAAACGATTGGAGGTTTATCACGAACAAACAGAACCGCTGGTGGCCTATTATTCACAATGGTCGACGCACGGCGGAAAAGAAGCGCCTCGTTATATCAAAATAGCCGGGATAGGTACAGTCGAAGAGATTCGCGATCAGATTATTGCAGCACTCAAATAAATTTAATACTCGTCATTCATCCACACAACAGATTTGAACCGCAGAACTCAGGATGCGAACAATGGCACCTGAGTTTTTGTATGGAAAGATTTAGTAATACTTGCTTACGATTTAATCAATCAGGAGAAAAACATGGCAATTAAAAATGCATTTTATGCCCAATCCGGCGGTGTGACAGCGGTCATTAACGCTTCCGCCGCAGGTGTTCTGGAAACAGCGCGCCAGCATACTGACAAAATTGGCACCGTTTATGCAGGTCGCAACGGTATTATCGGTGCGTTAACAGAAGATCTCATTGATACCAATGCCGACTCGGCAGCAGCGATTGCAAAGTTGCGACATACGCCGTCTGGTGCATTTGGTTCCTGTCGCTATAAATTAAAGAGTTTGGAGCAAAATCGACGCGAATACGAACGTTTGATCGAAGTGTTCAAAGCACACGATATCGGGTACTTTTTCTACAACGGCGGGGGTGATTCGGCAGATACCTGCTTGAAGGTTTCGCAGATATCAGATACGTTGGGTTATCCCATTCAGGCGATTCATGTTCCCAAAACCGTTGACAATGATTTGCCGATCACGGATTGCTGCCCGGGCTTTGGCTCAGTCGCCAAATACATCGCAGTTTCCACGCGCGAAGCCAGCTTTGATGTGGCCAGCATGTCCAAGACTTCCACCAAGGTTTTTGTACTTGAAGTCATGGGACGCCATGCGGGATGGATCGCTGCTGCAGGTGGTTTGGCATCCAGTCCGGACTGCGAGATCCCGATCGTGATTCTGTTCCCGGAAGTAACTTTCAATAAGGAAAAGTTTCTTGCCACAGTGGACCGCTATGTCAAGGAATACGGATACTGTTCAGTGGTGGTCTCGGAAGGCGTTAAAGGGGAGGACGGTAATTTCTTGTCTGATCAGGGTTTGCGTGATGCATTCGGACATGCACAATTAGGCGGAGTTGCTCCGGTAGTGGCCAATATCATCAAAGATGGCTTGGGCCTGAAATATCACTGGGGTGTTGCAGATTATCTGCAACGCGCAGCACGTCATATTGCCTCCAAAACTGACGTCGAGCAAGCCTATGCCATGGGCAAGGCAGCCGTGGAATATGCCCTGGCGGGACACAATTCGGTAATGCCTACCATCGTGCGCGAATCCAGTTCGCCCTATCAATGGTCGGTAGGTATGGCACAGCTATCCAATGTTGCCAATGTTGAAAAAATGATGCCGGATAATTTTATCAGCGAAGATGGATTTGGCATTACTCAAGCATGCCGGGAATACTTGGCACCACTGATTGAAGGCGAAGATTATCCACCCTATAAGGATGGTTTGCCGGACTATGTAAGACTCAAAAATGTTGCTGTTCCAAAGAAACTGGATGAATTCAAAATTTAGTTGTGAGCAAGAATAAGTTTGCTTAAGGTGTTGTATGGAAGCCAAACAATTTGATTCCAATCACCTAACAATCTAAATTTCATAAATATTTGATGCATTCAGCAAGCAAGAACAGATAAAATACAGCCTGATTTCTGATTTTGTACAAGTGTTTAATAATGTGGAATTAATTAGGCCAGGATTTCACATTTGATTTTTATGGTCTGACTTTAATTGGAGTTCTCTATGGCTAGTGGTTTAGTTATCGCAATTCTTAGTGCGATTGTAGCCCTGATATTCAGTGGTATATGGATTAAGGGTATTTTTGATCAATCTACAGGCAACCAGCGTATGCAAGAAATTGCAAAAGCTATTCAAGAAGGCGCCTCCGCATATCTTAAACGTCAGTACATGACGATCGGCATGGTGGGTGGAGTATTGTTTTTTGCGCTCTGGATAGCGCTCGGTTGGGACACGGCTATTGGTTTTGCTCTAGGTGCAATTCTTTCGGGTGCCGCAGGTTTTCTGGGGATGACAGTCTCAGTCCAATCAAATGTACGTACCGCTCAGGCAGCAACCATCGGATTGAATGAGGCCCTTGCGATTGCTTTTCGAGGCGGCGCAGTTACCGGAATGCTGGTTGTTGGCTTAGGCCTGCTAGGCGTTGCCGGATACTGCGCCCTGCTGTTTGATGGCGCTGATCCCAATCAATCTGTCAGTGATGTTATCAAGCCACTGATTGGTTTTGCATTCGGAGGATCTTTGATTTCCATTTTTGCGCGGCTGGGTGGTGGGATATTCACCAAAGGTGCCGATGTGGGCGCGGATCTGGTCGGTAAAGTCGAAGCCGGAATCCCTGAAGACGATCCTCGCAATCCAGCCGTCATTGCTGATAACGTGGGTGATAACGTGGGTGACTGTGCGGGCATGGCAGCGGATTTGTTTGAAACTTACGCGGTTACCATTATTGCAACCATGATACTGGGCGCATTATTGTTTACTGCAAACGCAACCAGTGCGGTTATATTTCCACTGATGCTCGGTGCAGTATCGATTATCGCTTCGATTGTCGGCTGTTATTACGTCAAGATGCGTGATGGCGGCACCATCATGAATGCACTTTATCGCGGCCTGGCTGTTGCGGGTGGTATCGCTTTGTTAGCGTACTTGCCGGTGACCGTTTGGTTTATGAGTGATATGTCACTGATCGTGGATGGCACGGAGATTGCGGGCGGTATGCTGGTTCTGCGCGTATTTCTGGCTGCTGCAATCGGCTTGGTGTTGACCGGACTGATGGTTGTAATTACTGAATACTACACTTCCACCGATTATCCACCGGTTCAACATATTGCTGAAGCTTCCACTACCGGACATGCAACCAATATTATTGCCGGCTTGGGTGTTTCAATGCGTGCAACCGCAGCCCCGGTTCTGGCAATGTGTATCAGTATCTTGCTGGCATATGCACTGGCAGGCCTGTATGGTATTGCGATTGCTGCAACATCCATGCTGTCGATGACAGGTATTATTGTGGCACTGGATGCATACGGCCCGATTACCGATAACGCAGGCGGTATTGCTGAAATGGCAGAAATGCCCGATTCAGTGCGCGCCATCACCGATCCTCTGGATGCGGTTGGCAATACGACTAAAGCGGTTACCAAAGGTTACGCGATCGGCTCGGCAGGGCTAGCAGCCTTAGTATTGTTTGCCGACTACACCCATGCTCTGGAACACGCCGGATTCGAGTTATCCTTCGATTTATCCAATCACATGGTGATTATCGGCTTGTTTATCGGCGGTATGATTCCTTACTTGTTTGGTGCCATGTCGATGGAAGCTGTAGGGCGTGCCGCCGGATCGGTGGTGATCGAAGTGCGCCGTCAATTCAAGGAAATTCCGGGTATTATGGAAGGTACAGCCAAACCGGACTATTCACGTGCCGTGGATATGTTGACTAAAGCAGCGATCAAGGAAATGATGATTCCTTCATTATTGCCCGTACTGATTCCTCTGCTGGTCGGCGTGATCCTGGGACCGCAAGCTCTGGGTGGTGTATTGATGGGCTCTATCGTGACCGGCTTGTTCGTGGCCATTTCAATGACAACCGGTGGCGGCGCTTGGGATAATGCCAAAAAGCACATTGAAGACGGTCATTTTGGCGGCAAAGGCAGTGAGGCCCACAAAGCCTCGGTGACGGGCGATACCGTGGGTGACCCTTATAAGGACACGGCCGGCCCGGCAATTAATCCATTGATCAAAATCATCAACATTGTGGCATTGCTGATCATTCCTCTGCTATAACGATCATTGATTAATTCATTCACTAAAGCACATCAGGCAACTGATGTGCTTTTTTAATTGGATAGTCAAAAATTTACTTTGTACCCTGGCACAAGCTTGAAAGATCAAACCACCCACCGCTGTCTATGAACACACTGAGCTTTATAAGTAACCCACAGGTTTCTATAAAGAATCACCATCACCCATATAATTGCCTTCTCAGTCCACACCTATTCAATATGATTGCACTGATTTCTTCAATTGAAATACGCGTGGTATCCAAATAGGGAATGTCAAACTGGCGAAACAGCGCTTCCTGCCATTGTAATTCCCGCTGACATTGCGCGAGCGATGCATACTCACTGTCGGGGCGACGTTCCTGGCGGATGAAGTGCAGCTGCGCCGGCGTTAAAGTCAAGCCGAACAGTTTACTGCGCACATTTTCCAGTATCTTGGGAATCTGTTGAACACTCATGTCATCCGGAGTTAGCGGATAATTCGCGGCAGCGATACCATACTGCAATCCCAAGTAAAGACAAGTGGGCGTTTTACCGGAACGCGAGACACCCATCAGAATGATATCGGCATCAACGTAATGCTTGGAATTGACACCGTCATCATGCGCCAGCACATAATTAACCGCGGCAATACGTTTGAAATACGATAGATGATGCTGGCCATGGGAACGCCCGGCTATGCGTATAAATGGCTGATGCAGTTCCTCTTCGATGGAACGAATAAAAGTTTCAAAAAAATCATACATGCGGCAGTTGGCCTGTTTGATCACTTCGAGAATCTCAGGCTTCAACAAGGTACTAAAAACCAAAGGCCGGTAACCATCATCTACAGCGGCCTGATTAATCTGCACCAGCACAGCCCGGGCTTGCTCGATATCATCCAGAAACGGCACGTTGACAGTGCTCCACGTGATTCCGTCAAATTGCGTTAGCAGACTGTGTCCGAGTGTTTCCGCGGTAATGCCGGTACGGTCGGACAAGTAAAAAACACTGCGTTTCTGCGGCGTCATGATTCGCTCAGTTTTGCCAGATCAAGCCAGGTTTGCAGCACCGAATCGGGGTTTAGCGATAAGCTGCTGATACCCTGTTCATACAGCCAAGCGGCAAAATCCGGGTAATCCGAAGGGCCTTGCCCGCAAATGCCGATATACTTTCCTTGCTTATGACATGCATCGATAGCCATTTTCAGCAGTTTCCTGACCGCCGGATTGCGTTCGTCAAACACATGAGCAACAAGGCTCGAGTCGCGATCAATTCCCAGCGTCAGTTGCGTCATGTCGTTGGAACCGATGGAAAAACCATCAAAGAACTGTAAAAATTCTTCCGCCAATACTGCATTGGAAGGAATCTCGCACATCATGATTAGCCGCAAACCATTCTGCCCCCGCGCCAATCCATGCGATGCCAGCAACAAGGTTACCTGCTCAGCTTCCTCCAACGTACGGCAGAATGGAATCATGATTTCAACATTGGTCAGTCCCATCTCGTCGCGTACTTTGCGTAATGCCTGGCATTCGAGTTCAAAACAATCACGAAAGGCAGCCGACACATAGCGCGAAGCACCGCGAAAACCGATCATCGGGTTTTCTTCTTGAGGCTCATAACGATTTCCCCCAATCAGATTGGCATACTCATTTGATTTAAAGTCGGACGTGCGCACAATCACCGCATGTGGATAAAATGCCGCCGCCAGCGTAGCAATGCCTTCGATCAATTTTTCAACATAAAAATCAACGGGGTTTTGATAGCCTGCAATACGGGCGCCGATAGTCTGCTTCAGCGCATCGGGCAGCCGGTCGAATTCCAGCAACGCCTTGGGATGAATACCGATCATGTTATTGATAATAAATTCCAGCCGGGCCAATCCAACCCCTTGATTCGGCATGCGCGAGAAAGAAAAAGCATGTGAAGGGTTACCCACATTCAGCATCATTTTGACCGGCAAATCCGGCAATTGACCGGTATCGGACGTAATATGTTCGAATGGCAGCATTCCCTCATAGACAAACCCGGTATCACCTTCTGCACAGGACACTGTCACGTCCACTCCGTCTTTGATCGACCCGGTTGCATCGCCGCAACCAACCACCGCCGGAATACCCATTTCCCTGGCTACAATCGCCGCATGGCAGGTGCGCCCGCCACGGTTGGTCACAATGGCCGATGCGCGTTTCATGATCGGCTCCCAATCGGGATCCGTCATATCCGTCACCAGCACATCGCCCGACTGAATTTTATGCATCTGATCCACTCCCATGATCAAACGCGCTGCTCCCTGACCAATCCTGCTGCCAATCGAACGGCCTTCGGTCAACACCACACCTTTGCCATTAAGCTTATATCGATCCAGAACCGTTGTAGATCGGCTTTCCACGGTTTCCGGGCGCGCCTGCACAATGTACAACTGCTCATCCAGTCCGTCTAATGCCCATTCGATATCCATAGGACGGCCATAATGCTGTTCGATGATCATGGCTTGGCGCGCCAATGCCTCCACCTGAGCATCCGATAGAGAAAAACGTGTGCGCCGCGCATGTTCAACATCGCGTGTCAGCGTATATGAATCCGCCGCATCTCTGCCATCTGTGTTCTCGCCGTAAATCATCTCGATGGTTTTGGTACCTAAACGTCGCGATAAAATGGCCGGCTTACCGGCCGCAAGTCCACGTTTGTATACATAGAATTCATCCGGATTGACAATGCCCTGCACGATGGTTTCACCCAGCCCATACGCCGACGTGATGAAAACCACATCCCGGAAACCGGATTCGGTATCCAGGGTAAACATCACCCCGCTCGCGCCCAAGTCGCTGCGTACCATTTTCTGAATCCCGGCAGACAAATACACTTTGTCGTGAGGAAAATTCTGATGCACGCGATACGCAATTGCTCGGTCGTTATACAGTGAAGCAAATACGATTTTGATCGCTGCCATGATTTGATCCAGCCCGCGAACGTTCAGCAATGTTTCCTGCTGGCCGGCAAATGAGGCATCGGCCAAGTCCTCGGCAGTCGCTGAAGAGCGCACGGCAAAAGAAACCTCATCGCGCTTCTCGTCATAGGCAGCCAGTACTTCGTAGGCTTGTGCTATCGCTTGTGAAATAGCGGCTGGCAGCGCGGCATCCAGCACCCAGCTTCGGATAGTTCGGCCGGCGGCAGTCAGCGCAGGGATATCATCAACATCCAGTCCATTCAGCCGATGATTGATGCGGTCGACCAATCCATTAGCGATCAAAAACTCACGGTATGCTTGCGTCGTGGTGGCAAAGCCTGCAGGCACACTAACCCCTGCTTGCGCAAGTTGACTGATCATTTCACCCAGCGAGGCATTCTTACCGCCAACTCGGTTTACATCTTTCATCGTCAGTTGCTCAAACCAGGCAATATATTGAGTCATTGTAGAATTCCCATCAGCAAATAAAAAAGCAATTTCTCAATTACACTGACGCCTCCCCACCGGATCTTATGCTTGTCTCATTTTCCAATAGTGGGCAATGCCCGGAAGTCATATGGCGGCATGTCATGTTATCGAGCAAATTATTAGCCTGCCGTAAATAGCTTAAGAATGTCTGCGCGACAATCGACAACTGCTTTCCGGATGAATAAGCAAAATACCAATGGCGTTCAATCGGAAACCCCTCAACATCCAGTATTGCCAGCTGACCTATCTGCGCATCCAGTGCCAGTGTATGTCGCGATAATACAGCAATACCCAATCTGCCTGCGACGGTTTGCTTAATCGCTTCGTTGCTACCTAACTCCATGCGAACCTTCAGTTTTTTATTATGTTTTGAGAAAAAAAGCTCAGTCGCTATTCTTGTTCCGGAACCTGGCTCTCGCATAATAAAAGGTTCATCACAAATGCGCTTGATGGGGATCTTTTTTTCAGTTGCCAAGGGATGATCAGCAGATGCCAAAACAACCAATTGATTATCCAAAAAAATTTCCGCCACCGCATCAACTGCGTCCGGAATTTGGCCTAAGATATAGAGATCATCCTGGTTACCGGTTAATCGCTCCAGGATATGCTCGCGATTCGTCACTTTCAGCGCAACGTCAATGCCAGGGTATTTCTGGCAAAACATCCCCAATAATCGCGGCACGAAGTATTTTGCAGTGGTCACTACCGCGAGCCGAAGCTTCCCTGATTTCAACCCCTTCATGTCGGAAGCAATCATCTCGAAACGTGAGAAATGGTCAAAAATGCCCAGACAGGTTCGATAAAGCTCTTCTCCCGCATCGGTCAGATAGATTTTCTTGCCGACTTGCTCAAATAATGGCAGACCAATCTCTTCGGTCAACTTCTTGACTTGCATCGATACTGTCGGTTGTGTCAGAAATAATTCCTCAGCTGCTCGGGTAAAACTCTTCAATCGAGCAATCGCCTCAAAAACCTCAAGCTGCCGTAACGTGCTATGACGCATAAAGCCCCCGGTATTTCCATGTAATATATAGAGAGAAGTCTATTATAACTATCGAAACAATTGATTGTTATTTATCATTCAGCAATTCTACACTATGTCTGACCCGCTGTTAGCGCACCTCCTAACTAGAAGTATATAGCGTGGTTTTTTATCAATTACCTGGAGAATATGATGGCTTCACAAACGATGAAAGAAGGTAAAGAACGTTACCAATCAGGGGTTATTCCGTACAAAAAAATGGGTTATTGGGAACCTGCTTATGTACCCAAAGACACGGATGTTATCGCCATGTTCCGTATTACACCACAACCCGGCGTGGATCATGAAGAAGCTGCAGCTGCAGTTGCTGGTGAATCTTCCACCGCGACCTGGACCGTAGTATGGACTGACCGACTAACCGCTTGTGAGCTTTATCGTGCCAAAGCATATAAGTCAGAGCTGGTACCTAACACAGGCCCGGGTACCAATAACGAGGCGCAATACTTTGCCTATATCGCTTATGACATCGATTTATTCGAAGAAGGCTCGATCGCAAACTTAACCGCGTCCATCATCGGTAACGTGTTTGGTTTCAAAGCGGTCAAAGCACTGCGTCTTGAAGATATGCGCATTCCTGTGGCTTACCTGAAAACTTTCCAAGGCCCTGCAACGGGTATCGTGGTTGAGCGTGAACGCTTGGATAAATTCGGTCGCCCATTACTTGGCGCCACCACTAAACCAAAACTAGGTCTCTCAGGCAGGAACTATGGCCGCGTGGTTTACGAAGGACTCAAAGGCGGCCTGGATTTCATGAAAGATGATGAGAATATTAATTCACAACCTTTTATGCATTGGCGCGATCGTTTTCTGTATTGCATGGAAGCAGTGAATAAAGCATCTGCTGCCACCGGAGAAGTCAAAGGACATTATTTGAATGTTACGGCCGGCACCATGGAAGACATGTATGAAAGAGCAGAGTTTGCAAAGTCTCTGGGTTCAGTTATTGTCATGATCGATTTGGTGATCGGTTATACCGCGATTCAATCGATGGCGAAATGGGCACGCAGGAACGACATGATATTGCACTTGCATCGCGCAGGTAATTCGACTTATTCACGCCAAAAAAATCACGGCATGAATTTCCGCGTAATTTGTAAGTGGATGCGTATGGCGGGCGTCGATCATATTCACGCAGGCACAGTTGTTGGAAAATTGGAAGGTGATCCGCTTATGATCAAAGGTTTTTACGATACTCTACGCGAAACCCGTACTGAAAAAAGCCTGGAACATGGATTGTTCTTTGATCAGGAATGGGCATCATTGAATAAATGCATGCCGGTTGCATCAGGCGGTATTCATGCAGGCCAAATGCATCAGTTGATCGATTATCTCGGAGAAGATGTAATACTACAGTTCGGTGGCGGTACCATTGGACACCCTCAAGGCATTCAGGCTGGGGCAGTAGCAAACCGTGTAGCACTCGAAGCTATGATTATGGCGCGCAATGAAGGGCGGGATTACGTAAAAGAAGGCCCGCAAATTCTTGCAGATGCAGCGAAATGGTGCACGCCGCTCAAACAAGCATTGGATACGTGGAAAGATATCACCTTTAATTACGACTCCACAGATACCGCTGACTTTGTGCCTTCCACAACTGCAAACGCTTAATCTTTTCAGGAGAAGCAATTATGATGACTAATCAAGGTAATATAGTTACACAGGGACAATTTTCTTTCCTGCCCCCGCTGACCGATAAGCAAATCTCGGCACAGCTTAAGTACGCGCTGAAAAATGGCTGGGCAATAGGAATTGAATATACCGATGATCCTCATCCACGCAATACCTATTGGGAAATGTTCGGCAATCCAATGTTTGATTTGAAGGATCCGGCAGGAATTTTGCTGGAAATCAATAGTTGCCGCAAAACTTTTCCAAACCACTATATTCGCGTGACTGCATTTAACTCGACACGCGGTGTGGAAAGTCCAACCATGTCGTATATTGTCAACAGACCCAAGAAAGAGCCAGGGTTTAGTTTAGTACGCCAGGAAGGTGCTGGACGAAGCGTTAGTTACACCATTCATTCCTATGCAACCGACAAACCGGAAGCAGAACGTTACTAGCAGTAAAAAGTAAATCTTCTCTCTCCTGAGAAGGGGAGAGAAATGAGTTAACAAATCAAGCATGCTAGTATTAAATGGAAGTCATTAAAAGATTTATTAATATGATGTAGTTATTTAAGCATTATCCCATGAGACCTCAATAAGTGATCAAACATGTCTAAGCAATCTAAAAACTTAATTTCATCCAAAGATCCATCAATTGATCTGGATGCAGAGTTCCGCAACACAAATATCCAAGAAGTACTGGATAAACTGGACCGTGAGTTGATTGGCTTAATTCCTGTGAAGACTCGTATTCGTGAGACTGCAGCATTGTTGCTGGTCGATCGTGTTCGCAAGCAACTGGGATTATCCGCGGGCGCCCCCAGTTTACATATGTGCTTTACCGGAAACCCCGGCACCGGGAAAACGACAGTAGCGCTACGCATGGCGGAAATCCTGCACCGCTTGGGCTATGTGCGTGAGGGTCACCTGGTTTCAGTAACCCGGGACGATTTAGTTGGTCAATATATCGGACATACTGCACCCAAAACAAAAGAAGTGATAAAGAAAGCGATGGGCGGTGTTCTTTTCATCGATGAAGCTTATTACCTATATAAGCCAGAGAATGAACGTGATTATGGTGCGGAATCCATAGAAATTCTGTTGCAAACGATGGAAAATAACCGCGAAGATTTGGTTGTCATTCTGGCTGGTTATAAAGATCGCATGGATAAATTTTTTCATAGCAATCCTGGTATGCGTTCGCGTATCGCGCACCACATCGACTTTCCTGATTACGGTGCAGACGAGCTAGTTTCGATCGCAAAATTGATGTTGGAAACCCAGAATTATTGTTTTAGCACAGCCGGGGAAGAGGCTTTTGGAAAATATATCCGCTTGCGTATGAAATCGGAGCATTTTGCAAACGCCCGCTCGGTTCGTAACGCTCTTGATCGGGCTAGACTGCGTCAGGCAAACCGTTTATTTTCCGGAACCAAGAAATCATTGTCCAAAAATGATCTTATTACGCTTGAAGCGGAAGATATTCTCGCCAGTCGCGTTTTTCTTGAAGCAACGCCTGATAGTAAACCCAAAGCCAAAAAAGCAGATTGATAAGATAAAAATTTGAAACAAAATCTTGATAGCGATGGAAACGCTGATTCGACCCTGGCGCATTTTCCCAAAAAAGATAGATGCGGTGTGTTATAACCGCGGGCGGCTTGCGCTTCTGCGCTTAGGACATCCACTGCGCATCACATTGCGGCAGCATCGTGGATTGGAAGTCATTCTGGATAATGCCGAGTGGTTATGTGTGGACAGTAACGATGAGGATCGCCCTATTCTGGCCTGGCGTGAATTTAAGATACATGCGCGTAGCAATCTACACCGTCCTGTTGGCTGTGAATTATGGTTATATCATAGTTGCGCCGGTCTCATTATGGGATCTGCACTGGATGATTTGAGCACTGCACTCGAAACACTTACGATTGATTTAAGATAGTAATACAAGCCCCTTAAAACAGAGAGGATATAAATGCCACTCGTAGATATGCGCGATATGTTGCAGCATGCTTATCAGAATAACTACGCAATCGGTGGTTTCGGATTGGTAAGTCTGGATTTCCTGGAAGCTATTATCATGGCAGCCGAATGCTGTCGTTCACCTGTCATTATCAATCTTTCCCAGCCGCTCTTCGGCGAGTATGATTTCAGATTAATCTTACCGGCAGTTGAACGTGCGGCACAACTGGCTAAAGTACCGGTAGCAATCCACTTTGATCACGCAAAGCAGCACGAATCCATCGTTCAGGCAATTAATCTGGGCTGTAATAGTGTCATGCTGGATGTCTCTTCAGAAGCATTTACCGTCAATATCGCTCAAACCAGCCGCGCGACAGAGATTGCTCACGCAAGTGGTGCCGCGATTGAAGGAATGCTTGGTTTTGTCGGTGGTACGGAAGGGGAAAATGCTATCAATCATTTAGGCGAGATCATTTATACCTCAGCAGAAGAAGCCAAAGTTTATGTTAACCGCACCAAAGTTGATTGCTTAGCGGTTTCCATTGGCACTGTCCATGGTCGCCAAAGTAATAGAGCCAAGCTGGACTTCAAGCGCTTGAAACGAATTAATGACGAGCTTGGGATTCCGTTAGTACTGCATGGAGGTAGCGGACTGATCGAGGATCAATACCATAAGCTGATTCTAAATGGCGTTGCTAAAATCAACTGCTACACAGAGCTTTCGGATATTGCTGCTGCCACCATTCGTTCCAACGTTCAAACACGTGCTAAAAAAGGCTACATAGAAACGATGCACGATGTTAAGAATAACCTTCTGGAACAAGTCAGCTTATGCATGCACCATTGGGGCTCGGCCGGTCGCGCTGCAGAAGTATTGATTCAGTGTCGTGCTTGGCAGCCTGTAGAACAAATCATTGCTTACAATGTTGAAGAACGCTATTTGCAACACATAGACACCTTTATTGAACGAAGCCGCGAAACATTATGCGCGATTCCAGGTGTACGCCAGGTTTTCGCTGGTTGGGCATTAATCGCGTCGGATCAATATCATCTATGCTGGCGTATTCAATTTGCAACTACCGATGCCAGCAAAAATTTCCAAACCCATGCGGAATATCTTGCTTTTATCGATCAACTTGCGCGTATATCGGAGCCTGACAAAATCAATATCACATTCGCTGCAACTTCAGTGGAACCGAATCCCCGCATAGAAGAAATCAGAATTTCTCCGGCACAGCATATCTAGCATAAAATGCAGATACCGCTAAATCAGATATGCATCAGCAATGATACGATTTGAGAACTTATTGGTATTTCAATGTAAAATCTAATTGTATTACTGATCCGATATTCATCATTGCCTATGAAATATCCTGATGGGTGGTTATGCTCTCTAAATCCTATCGCAATAGTAATCTGAAAGCTGTTTCAGCTATTGCACAACGAAATAACGCAGCAAGGAGATACCAATGAAAACTCTTTCAATTCTAATTGTTCCAGCCCTAATCCTGACGTTGAGCAGCTGCGCAACGATGACGGACACGCAACGCGGCACAGCGCAGGGAACCGCGATTGGCGCGGGTACAGGAGCTGCGATCGGTGCACTGATTGGAGGCAAGAAAGGCGCTGCCATTGGCGCAGGCTCAGGCGCTCTGCTTGGCGCCGGCGCCGGTTATATGTGGTCACAGCGGATGGAAGAACAAAAAAGGGAAATGGAAACAGCCACTGCAGGTACAGGCGTACAAGTCACGCAAACTGAAGACAATCGCCTCAAGCTAAATATTCCCAGCGACATCTCCTTCGACACCGGCCGGGCGGACATCAAACCCGGCTTCAGACCCATTCTTGATAATTTCGCAACTACCCTGATTAGTAATGAAGGCACAGTCGTCAAAATCATCGGGCACACAGACAATACCGGCAGCGATGCAATCAACAATCCATTATCCGTTAATCGAGCTGCCAGCACGCGCGATTATCTGACAAGCCGAGGGGTATCGATTAACCGCATTCAAATTGATGGCCGCGGCTCCCGTGAACCTATGGCTGAGAATGACACACCTGAAAATAGAGCGGAAAATCGCCGCGTGGAAATTTTCGTGACAGAAACGCAACCAGCGCCGGAAGCAGCTCCGGAGGTACCTAAATAATGGAATCAACCAACCACCGTCGATTAAAATCGACGGTGGTTCCGGTCAGAACGCTGATGACTGCTTGGGTAGCACTTGGCCAAGCAAACACCCATATACTTTTTTAGTACGTTTTTCAGCAGATACTCGTTGCCGATATCGGCGCATCCTTTGCCCTCAGCCAGCAACATGGGTAAATCCGGATTGGCTTCGAATAGATCCGGGCCATATATTATCGATCCTCTGACCAACTACTTACATAGATGACGAATGACGAATGACCCAGGACGCCAATCGGCGCGCGTAGGACTGCGTGGCTTGTACTCAATCACCACTTCCACGAACCACTCGACAACCACTCCTCTTTAAGCAACAGCCCGGAACTATCTTACGCGGACTGGTGGGCCATCTGCGGGAAACGAAACCAACCGGAGAGCAGGGAAGATCATGATCGAGTTACTGAAAACACCACACGGATACCAAAAAGGAACCCGGCACATTAAAAGGAAGAGAGGAAAATGTGCCGGGCAAGTGATGCGTGAGGGCTTATGTTCACGCAGCAAGGAAGAACAAGAAATGTAATTTGCTACCATCCGACTACGCGAGGGAATGCGCTGGTTGCTGCGGTATGCCAATCACTAACTGATGGACAGTTCGCATATTACACAATAATTTTTATAATTGCAAACGATTCTTATTATCATTCTCAAATAAATCTGAATAACTCATATTAACCTCACTCTGCTCGCTTGATTCAGTCATATTTTGAATACTCGTACTGTCACTGACGGAACCCATTCATTCTTTCAGTGGATTTCAGTTCGTTCCTTTAGTCAAAACATCGGGATTTCTTAATATCGAGGCGTAGTCATCCACCTGCATAGATACCTTAATCGCTTCTGCAAGTTGCTGCTGCGTATTTTCTTTTGATTAGTGAAATAAGAGCTTATAAATTTTCATGCCGATCAACTTAGCGTTACTGGCACAAAAGAAATATAACTTATTGATTTAAAATATATTAAATTCCATTCCAGAAGCTTTAACACTACCCATATTGCATTGAGCCTCATTCCGATATGTCGCTAGAAGTGAGCATTAGCGAGTCTTCCAAAAACACAAATCAGAATCGTATTTCAGGAATGATCCTTGCCATTCCTATCCACAATCTTGTCGTCCACCTTCAAATCCTTTGCTTGTACCGCAGATGCTGATGTCTTGACACGAAAATCCTCCTGTAATGAAGCAAAATTTTCACTCCAGAGCTTTCCGTTTAATATCTGCACCACCCCATATGGGGAATAGCTCAATAATTGCGTTTCGCTGTCTGTTCAAAATATCCTATTAGCTTTTTTGAATTTCTGGTTTTGCCGCATCTTTGCGGTCCATAAATAGTCATGCTCATTTGTTTCTCCCTGCGAATACTGCTAAAAACTGTTTTTATACTCAAGTTCCGATCAGAGCACCAACTCCAATCAACCAACAGCAACAGGCCCCCATGGCGGTGAATCGGGCGGCGAAACGTTAATCAGCTTTTCATTGACAAATGCGCCAAAACCCAGCTCGGATAGCTCACGACCGAAACCCGAACGTTTGATACCGCCAAACGGTAGTTCGGCGGCTGTTCATACCGGTTGGTTGATAAAAACCATGCCGCAGTCAATTTTAGTTGCGATTTTGCGCCCGCGCCCGACATCGGCAGTAAAGATCGAAGCACCGAGACCGAATGGCGTCGCGTTTGCCAACCGAATCGCTGCTTTCTCATTTTCCACAACTTGGAATGAAGCCACTGGGCCAAACAATTCCTGTGCATGGATTGCGTTATCCTGATTGATGCCGGTAAGTATTGTCGGTTCCAGGTAAAAACCAGGCCGATCAATTCTTCTGCCGCCAAGAACAATCTTTCCGCCGTCTTGTTTGGCCCGTGCAATCTGATGCAGCAGGGTGTTCAATGTTTTCTCGGAAGATAATGGCCCCAGAGTAGTTTCCGGATTTTCCGGATCCCCGGCTTTCAATGCCGTCATCCGCTGGATAAAACCATCGAGAAATTCTTTTCCGCGCTCTTTGCCGACGACAATGATGCGCTTCGATCCGACGCAACATTGACCGGTATTGAACATTCTCCCGAATAAAGCGCTATTGAGCGTTGACTCCAGCGGCGCATCTTCGAGCACTATCAACGGATCACTTCCACCCATTTCTAACACTGCTCTCTTGAGATAGCGGCCGGTAAGCTCCGCAACCGCCGCACCTGCATGCTCACTACCGCTTATGGTGACACCACAAACACGCGGATCTCCGATTATTGCGCTGATCTGCGGAATACTGGCAAATATATTCGTATAAACACCTGTAGGCGCTCCCGCTTCTTCAAACAAGCGGGCAAACGCCAGCGCCGATTGCGGCACGTTTTCCGCATGTTTGAGCAGCAATACATTGCCAACCATTAATTGCGGCCCCGCCACTCTTGCGATTTGGTAGTAGGGAAAATTCCATGGTTCGATACCGAGTAAAACACCGAGTGGTAAGAGATGCAGTTCCGCTGCAGAGGTTTCGGGAAGTTTTCTCGGTTTCAGATAGTGCGCGGCTTTTCGGGCGTAGTAGTCCAGTATATCGGCAGAAAGAGCTACTTCCGCACGCGCTTCGTTGATGAGTTTTCCCATCTCGAATGTTAAATGACGAGCATATTCTTCACTCTTTTGGCGAAGAATAGTGGCTGCCGCAGAAATGATTTTGCTCCGCTCAGCTATCGGGCGATGGCGCCAGTCGGTCTCGAAAACCCAATGAGCCTTTGCAATTGCGCTCTCCAAGTCCTGATCGGGTATGTCCGCGTAAGTTTTAACCAGTTGCCCTGTTGCCGGATTGATTGTTTGATAAGTCATTGTTGTCCTTTAGCGTGATATATTGAAGGCTGAAATCCTCTTGCCCTGGCCAACCCGATCGGGTCGGTCGGGTTGGCCAGGCCGGAATCTAACGATCCGAAATTCCTGGAGTAAGGATGAGATTGACTGGAAGCTTTTCCGCCAAGGTATAAGGGCTCGCTTTGTTTTCCTTGACCCATCGTTTCTCAGCGGCAGATTCAAATGGCGGTGGAATTTCGCCCTGCAAAGACCAGAGATCAAAAGGGGTCTCGTCAATTGAAATCTCCCAGTCATACCCCCTGTCTTTTACGAAAGGAGCGATGATTTCATCAGTTGTTCTGATCCACCATTCCCGAATGACCGGTCCGGGCAATGTTCTGGCAATCTGATCGACTTTGAACCTGATAAATCGATTATGCGGCTCGCCACTGACAAAGCAGGAGTCCTGGGCTAGGGCTTCAAAAAGGATGACCACATAAAATTTTGGAATGGGAATACCCGCATACAAACTTGTAATCCGTTCGGACAGAATTTTTTTGTCTGCAACGTTGAATGCTTCCGCAGGATGATAAATTTTCCACAAAGGCATGATGTTTCTCCTATAAAAAGATCTATTCAGATATTTATTCCCAATAACTTGCAATAAGCAAGCTATATAAGTGTAATCACGTGACTTGTTTATTGCAAGTCACGTGAGCAAGTAAGGATAAATTCTTATCTCCATATAGATCCAGATATTCTCCGAATGTAATGCCGACAAACGAATCTTTGCGGATGGACAGTACCTATATATGCTTAGTATGACAGGTCGGATGAGCGCGTAGACAATTGAGACGACGGGTACGCCGATAGCAGGATAATCCGGAAAAACTTGTATTTTCCTGCACAAGCTCCCAAGTTAGCCGGAACAAGCCACTAACATATTGATGGGTAAGAGAAATTGGAACAAAAATGTGGATGAACTTTGTATCGTCAGGATTGGATCATACTCTTGAGTCAACCGGGAATCTCCTGTACCGAAGCACAACATATTGATTCTGGGTTGCCATTTGATTCACAAGAAGACAGGAAATCGAAGGAAAAAAGACAAGCTTCCCTAAAAGGACTGAGAAACTTTATTTCCTGCTAACAAGCACTTATAAACCTCATCTGAAAATTTCCCTCGTTACTACAGGGAAATTTCCAAAGTTATACAGAAATCTTTTAGAGTGGTTACTACAGTCGCTTTATTAACTTTCATAACAGCCCCACCCATTGGAATACTCCGTCTCCGAAAAGCAAAACTGCTTTCGGTGAGGATTAGAATCCTATACCGATATAACCGCCGACGGTCATGCCACCAATCTTCGTGCCATCCAATGACCCAGCAGTCAACTGATAGCGCGCATCCGCACCGATGAAGAAATCTCTCCAAATGTTATATTCCAGACCCCCTGCAAACATAATGCCAGGCTCCAGTACAGTGATGGATTCGGTTGGCGGACTGACGACATGTATCGCCAGACCCGCCGGGATAATCCAAGGTCTGATTTTATATTCGGCAAAATGATTAAACTTGATTTTTGGTGCAGCAGTCAGAGTGAATTGATTAACCGTTACACCTCGTGGATTGTATGCCCCACCCGCCAATTGCGTAGGTTCGTTTGCAAACACATTACCTTGTACGCCGTGACCATACTGCTTGTATTCAAACATCAGTTCCGCATGGATTTCGGTTTTGGGTATAAAACCCCAGGTATCCTTGGTCAGTTGAAAATCAAATCCAGCACCGGTATACCAGGCATGTCGATCAGCTTGGTCTTGTGCTCCGACAGGTGCAACACGACTTTCCAGTGAAACGCCATTACGATGTTCATCGCTCCGACCATAGCCACCACGGAAAAACAGCATGATTTTTTTCTGACTCATTCCATTGAAATCAAAACTTTTCTTTTCAGCTGGAATGCTGGCTTGCTGAATCTGCTCAACTTTTTTAGTGGTTTGTACCGATGTTTCCTGAATCTGCTCAACCTTCCTTGTGGTTTGCGACGATTCCGCTTTGATTCTGTTTAACTCATTCTGAATTTCTAGCAGGGTATTTTCCAATTGCTTGATGCGTTGAGCTGCTGTATCTTGCGCAAAAACTTGTGCAGCGGTCATTAGCATCAAAACACTTAAACATGCGCAAATTATAAGTTTAAGGCTCCATTTCTTTTGTGATAGGTAGTTCATATATACTCCCTTTTATAATGCTCGGTAATAAAGAATTTTCTGTGACTTTAAATTAAAAGTCCTTCAATATTCTTATATATCAGCCATTTAATATTTGATAACGAAATCTGATCAACATATTGAAGGTCTGGAAAAAGAGATGCAGATCCCCTGCCGCAAAAAATGCGGTATTTAAATAGGTATTCAAGGGGGCTTTAACCGGAAAGCAGGAAGTAGGCCCTGCAAGGATGAATGTTTCTTCAGCTTAACGCTTAGAAAATATCCTTCAATCAGTTGACAACGTTATCAGATCGGCAAGCTCAATCAGAGCGGGATTAAATTTTATCGTTCGTCATGAGCTTGCTATCGTATTGAATCGTAAATTACCTAACTCAATACACTAACATCATCCCAACTGATTTGGTCCGATGCGACGCCAACCAGCGTGACTGATGCGGTTGAACCAAAATCCACTATGAAATCTTGATCATCATCACTGCGGTGAATACCAGTAACAAAGCTCTCCAAATGTTCTCTTGAAAGAAGGCCCAAACCAGTATCAAATATAATGAAATTATCTTCGCTCGAGTTGAAGTCTCCAATGCGCAAATGTGCAGCCTCACGAATCACAAAATCATCCGCGCCTTGTCCGCCATGGCAGTCTTCCCCCCCACGTACACCCACGTGATCGTCGCCGTCAGTTGGGGAATAAACGAGTCTGTCTTCAAACTTAAACCGACCAGATCCCGGTGAATTGGAAGCCCATTGTTCCGAAACACGAAAATAAGTACCATCACCATCTGCATCAGCGTAAACGGTTATTTCCGTGCCAATACCAGGCTCATCATCAGTTCTCACCACTTCACCATTTTCATTAACCGCATAAGTCTCCGTACCATCATCATCGATGGGATCAAGCTCCGGCACGCCATTCTTAATTTCAAATACTTCAACGACTTCATTATTATCGTTGATGGTGAATTGATAACCTTTGCGGTCACCACTGCCCGGGCGATCATCATCTGTACTATCAGAGATGACCGTGTAAGATCCGTCACCTTCTGGATCTGAGAAAACAGTGATTTCGGGCCCGTTAGAAGTTTGTTTGGTGTGGGTGATTTGAGTGCCATCGATCACGAACGAGTCTCTGTTGTCGATCGATTCCTGCTGGGTTATTCCATTTTCAACTTCAAAATAAGCCGTTACAGCACCATTTTCAATGGTGAATGTAAAATGTTTGTTACTACCGGATGAATCATCATGTCCTGAACTCATTTTAGTTCTCCTGAAAGTTAGGTAAGTCAATGTAGTAAATAGCGTCTGAATATGATGATGCGATATCAAACGCTATTTATATTTCTCATTTCTCCATTGACTCAATTATATTATATCTTCAGATATAATTAATCAATCGGATTGCGCTGCGCTGGAGTGAGTTGACTACTCCAAGCCGCGGGTAAGTTCTGCACCCAGCCGTTATACACGACCGGAATCGGCAATATGCCCTGCCCGCCCATGCCTGGATTCCCTTTTATAGCGTCATCCTTCTGTGTGGTACTTGCAGCAAACAATCCTACCGCACCTACAATTTTTGCATCCGATGGATCACCATCATTGTTTGGATCAGGATCCACAATCAGCATCCTGTTGGAAAATTTGCTGGAGACATACGCATAGTAACCGCCTCCCTGTTTAGCGCCATATTGCACACCGTGGCAACCCGGATCACAGGGTAGCATCGCAACCACTTTGTCGGTATTTGTATTGAGGATAGTGATCGTCCCTGAAAGTGTATTGGCGGTTACCATGTTTTTGCCGTCAGGGGAAACCGGCGTCTGAATCGGCAATGCCCCTATCGGACCGGTAATGGTTCCAGCGACTGGGTCATAGTTTTTGATTAAGTTGATATGTTTCATTACCTTGTGGGTATCCATGTTCACAACAGCGATCGTGCTATCAAGCAGATTAGCCACATAGTATTTGCTCGCATCCGGCATCATGCCTGTCGCCAGAGGATGGCCGAACGGACTGCTGACTGGCAGAATGGCTTCAATATCATCGGTATGAAAATTGTATTGCGTGGAATCTCCCGAGAAGACATTGGGCGTAACCATGGTTTTACCGTCATGACTCATCCAGTGCGCATGTGCGTTTCCGCGCCCAATATCCACTCTACGCAGCACCTGGGTTGCCAGTGGTGCCAATTCCATTACTGAATCCGTGCGCGTATCGCCATTATTCGTAACATGAATGCGATCGGAGTCAGTGAGCGTCATCACATGCGCAGGGGATTCGCCTACGGATACGTTGCGTATAAGCTTACCGGTTTTACGATCATAAACTGTCAGTTTTGAATCAAACCATTGAGTAACATAAATCACGCGTTGATTTTTATCTGTCCACATATTATGTGGATTGTTCATGTCGATAGAAGGTAACGCTACTTTACGTGTCACTTGCCAGGATGATCCGTCGATGGCTGATACCGTACCGGGTTTTTCTTTGTTACGCGTAGTTTCAAATTGCGTGGCAACCCAGATTTCTCCGACTGCAGGAGTTTTAGGATTTTTCAGTGCCGATAGTGTGATATCGTTTCCATAACGCGCATTCAGCACATCCGGCAAATTAACAACACCAATGTCTACACGCACGTCAACATCCGGATAGGTAACATGCCACGGTTTATTACTGGCATAGTTTTGCCAGTTTGCCGGGTTGGTGGCAATAAAGAAAGTCCGCAAAAGCCGTGTCGCCAAATCACTGCTGGATGGAACAGTGATACCGTTGACCAAGCTGATTGAAGAACCCAGATCCAATCCAGTAGTTTTAGGATCATCGACAATCACTGCGCCAAACATGTAGGGATGAACGCTACAGGTGAATACATACAAACCTGGCGTTGTCAGCGTTACATCATCGCCTCCCTTTCTTGGCTTGGTATTGAAAGGCATGTTAGCGGCACCCGTAGGGTAGATCAGACTGGTTCGCGTATGCACGGTATTGGAGTTGCCGGAAAACTTAACGCGCACACCTGGCGCTGCAATAGCAATCGAACGATTGCCTGCAACTGATGTTCCAGTATCAAACCAACGTCCGGGATTATCCGTCAGTTCAAATCTGACCTCGTTATCACCTGCAAAAACACTGCCTGTTGATAATATTAGCAGTGTTGAGGAACAAACCCCTAAACTGATAATCTTCTTTAAAAATATTTTATTAAACATCTCATTTTCTCCTTGGGGACAGTTAACAATTTATTGATTCTTTTATTTTGTATTTTACCCAGACTCACCTTTGAGAGGTGTACTGGGTAATATTAATTTTTGTTATTTAACGTTCCCATGACCTCCTTGTACATGATCATGCTTCCATAATAACTTTCCAATTCGTCTGGATTCACGGTCATCCGTATTTTGTTCACCACGTGGAGTGACTACAGCGGTAGCTTGATTATTCCTTGGATGTGCAGTTCTGCTAGAATCATCCGCATCGCGCCCATGCCGAATTTGATCGGCCGGATTATTCATTCTGTCGGAGTAGCCGAGATAGTCATCAACCGTTTTTCCTGTAGAGAAAGATGTAGATGCAAACCCCATGCTGAACATTAGGAGTGTGATAATTGAGAGTTTTTTCATGATACTTCTCCTTGATTTGGATTGATGCAACATCAGTAAGTGTCCTGATGTGCGCATGAGATTTTCTCCCACGCAAAATCAACTATACGTGGGAAAATTTTCCATGTCAACATATTGTGTGATTATTTCCCACGATATGGTAAAATATTTTGTATCCATCAACCTCTTGACTAATTTAACCCGTGAATAAGCTTTATGCACAGTATTCAAACACCTGACTCAACGTTACCACCCTCTCTCGTTGCTGCACTTCGACGCATGCTTCGTCCGATAATCAAGTTAATGTTGTCAAAAGGGATTACTTATCCTTTTTTATTGGAATTACTGAAGGAATTATTCGTAGAAATTGCAGATAAAGATTTTAAGATTGAGGGAAAATCTTCGACTGATAGTCATTTAAGTTTGCTAACGGGTATTCATCGCAAAGATATCAAGCGATTACGTCATGAAAATCATTCTGATGCCGAAGCAATTCCTCAAGCTGTTTCAATGGGTGCTCGACTAGTAAGTCTTTGGACCAGTGATGCACGTTATCTCGATGAAAACAATCAACCTAAGCCCTTGCCTAGATTTATCAAGGAAGGCGGTGAAATTTCTTTTGAGAAACTGGTTGCCAATGTAAGCTGTGACATACGTTCGCGGGTAGTGCTCGATGAATGGTTGAGACTCGGTATAGCACATTTCGATGAGCAAAAGCGAGTGTGTCTTAACACATCTGCATTTGTTCCGGCAAACGGATTTGATGAGAAAGTGTATTACTTTGGTCACAACTTGCATGATCATGCCGCTGCCGCGACCAACAATTTATTAGGAGAGCATCAACCATTTTTTGAACGAAGTGTTTCTTACGACGAATTAACCGTTGCTTCAGTGCAGGAATTGGCCGAGAAAACCAAGCATCTTGGAATGGAATCCCTACTTGCCATTAATAAAGACGCGATGGAGTTCGAGAAAAGTGACGCAGGGAAAAATGAACCATATTACCGAATGACATTCGGGATTTATTTTTATAGTGAACCTGCTGAATCGAAAGAATCGAAAGAATAATAAATGACAATATTCCGCGCAGCTCGTCACTCAAGATATTGGTAAAGCGAAATGACAATTTCATTGGTAAGCCTACAACGTTACGTTACTTACATGTCGGCGGCCATTGCGTTGATGATTTGCTATTCTGTCAGTGTATTCGCCAAAAATAATTGCGATGCCAGCCCCTCGCTAATCAATCCTTTACTGCATGCTCAATCAGGAATCGGTGGAACGGGTGCGCCATCAGTCGAATCGGGCGTGGGCGGCACCGGCGTGCACGATGGAGGAATGGGCGGTACTGGTATTTCGAAAGGTGGAATTGGTGGGACTGGCATGCCATTGGCTGACTCAGGTATAGGTGGTACAGGTGTGCTCGGTGGAGGAACGGGAGGGACTGGGCACGTTGCTGACGATGGCGGCATCGGTGGGACAGGAATTATTGGCGTCATCACTGGATTTGCAAGCATTTGCGTCAATGGCATCGAAGTTCACTATGACAGCAACACCCCCGTTTCGATTGATGGTCGACCCACTTCAGTACGTGATCTTGCGGTAGGACAGGTTATTGCAGCCCGTACGCTAGGCATGGGGCATGAACTTATGGCTCGAAATATTACAGTCATGCATGCAGCAATTGGTCCGATTGGCCATCTTAATCCTGAAACTGGGGAAATACGGGTACTAAATCAAGCTGTGCATATTGAGAAAACTGCTGATCTGAGCCATGCCTCAAATATGAAAACAGGCGATTGGGTACAAGTCAGTGGCCACAGGTTATCCAATGGTGCAATTGTGGCATCGCGAATTGAAACTATGCCGACGCAGGCGCAGGCGCAGGCGCAAGCCAAGATAAATGGCTATGTTACACAAATTGACGGACAAGGCTTTATTGTCAATGGCACGCGCGTTCAACCTGATGAAAAATTATTGCCAACGGGTGTTTCTCAAGGCATGGAAATCCAGGTTACGGGGCACTGGGATGGCGTTCATTTACACGCCCGGCATATCCAGATTGACCCGACATCAAATAGCATTGGGAATGTTGAGCATCTTATGATTGAAGGGTATGTCCATGCACTTGGTGACAAGGAATTAAACGTAAGCAACCGGATCGTTACCATTGATCCCAATACTCAGTTAACGGGAACAGCCATAGATGATCTCAGGTTGGATCAGCGTGTACTGATTAGTGGAAAGCTGGGCGCAGATCAGCGAATCAGTTCCGAACGTATTGAATTAAGGAATTTACCATCCGTTCAAATACAGGATCGAAATGATAGAGTTATTAACGATAACAATGGTAAAGATAAGAGAAATAATTCGGATAATGAATCGGAAATTAGCCTCCCCCGAAGTGACAAGAATAATCCAGACCGCAGCGGGCATGGCGGTAGTAGTTCGAACCAGGAAAATTTAAGAAAAGAACTTGATCATAGCGGTTCAGGCAAGAATCAGTCATCCGATAGAGATTTTCGTAGAGAAGATTCACGAAGTAAAGATGATGATAAGCGACTGGATCATTCCAATTCCTCAGGACGAGATCATGCAGAGAAACCCTCTGATATGCGGGATCAAAGCAAGTCGGATCATAAAATCGATAAACCGGATAAACCCGAAAGTCCAAGAAAGTCCGATTCAGATCTGCGAGATAGGCCAGACGACTACAGGGATAAGGTACGGGATATCGATGCTCAAGACAGAGCGCGGGATCATGAACGTCATGATAAGCATTTAATCATTGATAGACACGAAAGACCCAATGAATTTGATTCTGGCGCGCAAGACCGGATTAACGATCATAGAGAAAGTATACGAGACATTGATATCCCAGATAGAACTCGTGATTAATTTATCCAATCTCGGAAAATCAACAAGTACGGCGGTAATTTATTTCCTAATTTGAAGACTGTTCCTGCATAAAAATGCAGAATGGGCCGTAGTTTACTGGTTCGTGCAATCGTATCAGATGAATACATCTGAATTCGTTAACCAACAAAAAGCTCGCATGTATCCATCCTTTTCTTTCAAACAAAAAAGCTTAGCAATATTGGTGTTGGTGTTTGCCATCAATTGCCCCGCCGTTTTTGCCAATCGACTAAGCTTCAGCACTGCAACCGATTTCACTACGGGAAGGTACGGCGGGACGACTTCAACTGATATTTGGTACGTTCCTTTCACAGCCCGCTACGATAAGGATCGGGCATCCTTCAGGGTGATTGTCCCTTATCTCAGCATCACCGGACCGGGGAATGTACTCGGTCCGGGGATTGGAGGAATTGTTGATGGCGGAGGCCCCATTATCGGGGGAGGTTTTAGTGGTAGCAGCTCGGGTAGCGGTGGCGTCATTGTTGTTTGTGATGAAGATACACAGAATTGTTCAGGTGAGAATCCGGGTCGCGAGGAAAATAACTCGGGTTCTGGAGGTAGTAGTGGCAACAACGGCAATAGCGGAAATGGCAGCAGCGGGGGGATGATGACAACAACGGGAGCGGCGGTGGTGGGGACGACGATGACAACAGCGGAAGCGGAAGCGGAGACGATGACAATAGTGGCAGTGGCGGTGGAGATGATAACGACAATAGCGGCAGCGGGGGCGATGATGATAACAGCGGAAGCGGGAGCGGAGGCGATGACAATGGCAATAGTGGCAGTGGAGGAGGAGATGATAACGACAATAGCGGGGGCGGGAACGAGGATGACGATTCAGATAATGAGATAAATAGCGCTAGATTAAGTAAAACGATTACTTCCGGTCTTATCGGAGGTATTCCGCTGGGTGGTTCATCACTTAACAGTACAACGCAATCAGGATTAGGCGACATCGTCGCTGCATTCAGTTATAACTTGATTGATCATGCACGTACGGGTATTGTTTTTGATATTACAACTCGTTTAAAAATTCCTACTGCCAGCGCTAAACAAAATATGGGTAGCGGTCAAGTCGATTATGCAATTCAAGGTGATTTGTATAAAACAATTTCCAAATTCACACTGAGCGCAGCTTTTGGCTACAGAATATTGGGCAATCCATCCGGGATTACTTTTCATAACGTGCTTTACGGTGCCGCAGGCCTCGGGTATCAATTGTCCCCCACTGTCACCATGGGAACAAGTTACACAATGGGGCAATCGCCTGTACGTTTGGAAGACAGCAGAGACCTTATGCTATATATTTCGCAACGCGTTACCAACAATTTCAGACTGAATGCCTACGGAATAAGAGGGTTTTCAGATCGCAGTCCTGATTGGGGAGGTGGTATCAATTTGCGCTACATTTTTTAGAAACTCTAAATTCAATATAGAGAGCTATTTCGAATAACTTTCCCAAAAACATCGTCACTTTTCCGCTTTGCGTTTCGCCAACAAGCAAATAAGATCACATGCAATATGAGCAGCCGCCAGCGCCGTGATTTGACTATGATCATAGGCGGGTGCCACTTCAACGATATCCATGCCAATCAGATTAAGCATGCTAAAACCACGAATGATGCTTAGCGCCTGGGCGGTGGAAAGTCCGCCACAAACCGGCGTACCGGTGCCAGGTGCAAAAGCGGGATCAAGACAATCGATATCAAAGGTAAAATAAGCCGGGCGGTTCCCAACTATGCGTTCAACTTCCGCAACTACGGCATCGGTATCATGCCGATGTACCCAAGCGGCATCAAGAATGTGCATACCCATAAAATCATCGTTCCAGGTGCGGATGCCAATTTGCACTGAGTGTTTAGGATCAATCAATCCATCTTTTATCGCCTTGTAAAACATTGAACCGTGATTCAGAGAATCAGGTGAATCATCCGGCCAAGTATCGCTATGCGCATCAAAATGAATTAACGCAAGCGGTTCACCAAACTTTTCGGCATGTGCCTTCAATAGCGGATAAGTAATATAGTGATCACCGCCGAAGGTCAGCATACGCGCACCTGAGGCCAGAATATGGCGAGCATGTTCAATAATTGCTTGAGGGATCGTCAGTGGATTATGGACATCAAGAAAACAATCACCAAAATCAATCACTGCGAGATTCTCAAATGGATCGAAACCCCACGGATAAGGTGTTGTCGAAGCAATCTCTGCCGAGGCAAGACGAATTGCTTGCGGCCCGAAACGAGCCCCGGAGCGATAGGTCACAGCCAAATCGAATGGAATACCGCTGACGACTAGTTCAGCACCATCGATATCCTTACTATATTTGCGCCGCATGAAAGACAGAATGCCGGAGAAAGTAGGTTCACGCTGCATTCCATAAGGACTCTCGCGTACAATGACGCCATTAGTCTTAGTGCGGTCGTCGTTCGTCATAATTTCTATATCCTTTTTTGTCGAATATACTCATACCACTTTTTAGCAACCATCCATTGTCTACAATCACCAGCATTGAAATGCGCTGATGATATGCCGCTGCTTGCCGCAAATTCAAGTATTGTTGATTAATTACACATACAGCAATAGATCTTGGCGGATTGATACCGTTATAATCCGATGCGTATATAAAATAAAAGTGTCTTAGAAATGCTATAAACGTTATGCAGCATTCAAAAAATCGTAAGCAAGTTAGCATGATGATATTGATCGCTGGCCTGATCAGCGGTTGCGCTTCGATGTTTCCCGGCAATGTGCCACGCTCCTCGGATATTTCCAAGCAGCATGCACCCAACCTTACTGCACCTTACAACAAACCTTATAAAGTCCGCGGAGTTACCTATTATCCTCTGCGAACGGCAGTTGGATACCGGGAAGTCGGTCATGCATCCTGGTATGGTTCAGAATCGGGCAATCGCACAGCGATGGGAACACACTTTGTTCCTCACGGCTTAACTGCTGCTCATAAAACACTCCCCTTACCCTCCAGAGTCAGAGTTACCAATCTGAAAAACGGTCGTCAGGTTGATGTGCTGGTTAATGATCGAGGTCCTTTCACGAAAGGTAGAATCATTGATCTGTCACGTGGCGCAGCCCAGAAAATTGGCTTGCACGGTGTAGACAAAGTAAAAATCGAACATCTTAACGATAGAATCAGCCAGAACTAAGCAGTAATACAAGATCACTCCGATAGAATATCTTAATCACTTTTTGCAAAGCAGTGTATCGATCTGAATTTGATATATCATTGTTCATTTCATGGAAAGGTAGAATCTTAGAAAATGATCGGATACTGTAAAATAAAGCTATTCTGAAAGAAGACGGCAAGAAATGACCACACGAAACATTTCGGCTGACCGTGCAACTGCCATGCTGTCGGTGATCAAGGAATTTCAATGTCTGTCGCCGCAAGATATAGGAGTAGTTGCCGCCGCTTGTCGGTGGCATCGTTATGAAGCGGGAAATGAGATTGTGCGCTATCACGATCATACCAACAGCGCTTTTTTTATTGCGCAGGGTGAAATTCGTATCATGTATCACAGCTTATCAGGGCAGGAAGTCATCTTGTGCGATTTACCAACGGGTGAAATGTTTGGCGAATTGACGGCGATTGATGGCCATCCTCGATCGGCCACCGCGATCGCGCGAGGCAGCGTATTGCTCGCATCAATGCCAGCATCGGATTTTCAGGAATTAATTTATGGCAACCGCCAGATCGCAGAAATTATTTTAAAACGCCTAACCGGGCAGGTGCGCCGTCTGACCGAACGTGTTTATGATTATAGTACGCTGGCGGTACGTAACCGTATTCAGGTAGAATTGTTGCGCTTGGCGAGGAATCACATGATATCCGAAAATGTTGCCGTCATTTCGCCGGCACCCACTCAAACTGAAATTGCTAATCTGGTTAGCACACACCGTGAAGCCGTATCACGCGAACTGAATATGTTGATCAGAAATAAACTGATATTGCGTCAAGGTCATGATTTGCATGTGCTGGATATAGCAAAGCTCACTGAAATGGTCAACGAAGCGCGTGGCAGCTTTTGATGAAAAAGCTTGTAGTGTAAATCCTAATCACAACTTCTGATTATTTTGTTAAGCTGCGTATTAAATGTGGCAAACTTCATAGTCAAACTTATTACGGGTACTATCATTCGTGTCTCCCTACGAACTTTTCATTGGCTTGCGCTATACGCGCGCCAAAAAACGTAATCATTTCATTTCGTTTATTTCCTTAATCTCTCTGATGGGTATTACGCTGGGAATGACGGCATTGATTACTGTGATGTCAGTAATGAACGGTTTCCAGAAAGAAGTGCGCACACGAATTCTGGGTGTTGCTTCGCATGTTCAGATTGGTAGTTTTCATGGTAATTTGAGCCATTGGCAGCAAACGGCGGAAGAAGCGATCAAGCACCCGGCAGTGGAAGCCGCCGCACCCTATGTCAGTGCGCAGGGCATGCTGTCACATAATCAAGTCGTACAAGGCGTTTTGGTGCGTGGCATACTGCCGGCAATGGAAGATCAAGTGGCTGATTTCTCGAAAACGATGGTCAGTGGCGATTTGAATCATTTGATTCCGGGAGAATTCGGCATCGTAATCGGCATGGAATTGGCGCGTGCGATGGGTACTTTCATCGGTGATAAAATTGTTCTGATCTCGCCCCAAGGGCAAGTCACACCTGCTGGCATTCTACCGCGTTTGAAACAATTTACTGTGGTTGGAATCTTTGAGGTAGGGCATTTTGAATATGATTCCGGATTAATTTTAATTCACATGTTCGATGCGCAAAAACTATATCGCATGGAAAACGATGATGTCTCCGGCGTGCGGTTGAAGCTCAAGGATCTATTTCAGGCACCCAAAGTCGTGCAGGAATTACCCGCAATGTTGACGATTGACAGTCATATCAGCGACTGGACAAGACAGCATGCCAATTATTTTCGCGCGATCCAAATCGAGAAGCGTATGCTGTCTTTAATTCTGGCATTAATTATTGCGGTGGCGGCGTTCAATATTGTTTCCACCTTAGTGATGGCGGTGACTGACAAAGAATCTGACATCGCGATTTTACGCACACTCGGCGCAAATCCGCGCAGCATTATGAAGATATTTATCGTTCAGGGTACGTTTATCGGGGTCTTTGGCACGATCCTTGGTGTAGCCGGTGGCATGCTGCTCGCTTATAATGTGGGAGAAGTGGTTGCGTTTATTGAAGGTTTGTTTAATGTTCAATTCCTCTCGCGGGAAATTTATTACATCAGTACAATTCCAACCGATCCGCAGATGGCGGATATCACAACCGTTGCCGTAACTTCGTTTGTTCTCAGCTTGCTGGCAACGATCTACCCCAGCTACCGCGCATCCAAAGTGAATCCGGCAGAGGCATTGCGCTATGAATGAAATGGTTATTTCTTGTCGCAGTCTGGTCAAGCAATTTTCGCAAGGTGATTTGGCAGTTCCGGTATTGAAGGGTGTTGACCTGGATCTGGCCAAAGGAGAAATGTTGGCGATTGTCGGCGCATCAGGTTCCGGTAAAAGTACTTTGCTGCATGTGCTTGGCGGGCTGGATGTTCCCACCAGCGGAAGTATTCAGATTCTCGGGCAAGATATCGCCCGGATCAACGAAGAAGAACGCTGCCAGCTACGTAATGGCTCGCTTGGCTTTATCTATCAATTTCATCATTTGCTAATGGAGTTCAGTGCCTTGGAAAATGTAGCCATGCCGTTGCTGATTCGTCGCTTGCCAAACCAGGAAGCCTATGATCGCGCAGCTGAAATGTTACAGCTGGTTGGCCTGAGTCATCGCTTGACCCATACCCCCGGTGAATTATCCGGCGGTGAGCGCCAGCGTGCCGCTGTTGCGCGTGCTTTGGTTACGCGCCCTGCCTGCATTCTGGCTGATGAACCCACAGGAAATCTTGACCGCAAAACAGCTGAGCATGTATTTGATTTAATGCTGGAATTGAATCGCAAAATCAATGCCAGTATGATTATCGTCACACACGATGCAAGTCTGGCCAATCGCGCGCAACGCATCCAGCAATTGATCGATGGAGTTTTATGCGATGTACCCCATGCATGATGTTTATGTAATCGAATCATTACCTTCTGATCATTTCTTATAACCGGTTTATGCGTACTTTATTCACGTATATCATGGTTTTTCCCCGGCGCAGTGCATTTGTTCTGTTTGCGCTATTAATTGCAGGTATCGCCGAAGGATTGAGCCTAACTGCATTGCTGCCACTACTATCGATAGCTGTTGGCGATTCCGGCGGATCAGGTGATTCCGGTATCGGTAAATTCATGGAAGCAACGCTACAGGATATCGGTATTGAGCCTACGCTGGATGCAATTTTGATTATTATCGTGGGCGGTATGTTTTTCAAGGGATTGGTGCTATTGCTGGCGAATCGCCAAGTAGGTTACACAGTAGCGCATGTCGCCACAGCGTTACGATTGGATTTGATCGAAGCTTTGCTAGCCAGCCGCTGGCCGTATTATTTGCGACAGCCTGTCGGATCTCTTGCAAATTCGATTGCAACCGAAGCCTATCGTGCCGCCAACGGCTTTGAACACAGCGTGAACGTTTTGGCGTTGGCTATTCAAGTGATGGTATATGCCATTGTGGCACTATTCATCTCATGGGAAGCGACACTCGCTTCATTAGTCATCGGTTTGTTTTTATTGATTGCGTTGAATCGACTAGTCAGTGCAACCCGTCGGGCGGGTACAAAACAAACTCATTTGTTACGCCATCTGCTTACTTATTTGTCTGATGTGCTCAGTTCGGTAAAATCGCTGAAAGCCATGGCGCGTGATAATGTGGCCGACGCCATTTTACATGAACAGACGCAGCATCTGGAAAAAGCGACTCGTAAGGAAGTCATGAACCGGGCAGCTCTGACAGCACTTCAGGAACCTATTCTTGCTGCGCTGACTGCTAGCGGTTTGTATATTGCATTGGTAGTGTGGGAATTATCGCTTCCTGAAGTCATGTTGATGGTATTTTTGCTGACCCGTATTCTGGGGTTACTGAATAAGACACAACGCAGGCATCAGCAACTCGCCGCACAAGAAAGTGCTTATTGGGCATTACGTAAAGCAGCTGAAGATGCACGCGCCGCGGCGGAGAGATCGAGCGGAACAATACAGCCGACATTGCAGAAAGGCATTGCCTTGCAGCATGTGAAATTTAATTACGGACAAAAAATCATATTCGAAGATTTGAATATGGAAATACCCGTCAACTCATTTACCGCGGTTATGGGACCCTCCGGTGCAGGTAAAAGTACTTTGCTGGATTTGTTATGCGGATTGACCGAGCCGCAATCCGGCGAAGTTCGAATTGACACTATATCTTTGCATGATATCAATCTGCGCCAATGGCGTCACATGATCGGCTATGTCTCGCAAGATACGATCCTATTGCACGATACTGTGATGAATAACATCCTGGTTGGAGAACCCTCATTGACAGTTGATGACGCAGAACAGGCGCTCCGTCAGGCCGGTGCCTGGGATTTTGTTAACGCATTGCCGGAAGGGCTGCAAACGGTTGTCGGTGAGCGTGGTGGCTTACTTTCCGGAGGGCAGCGGCAACGTGTCGCGATTGCGCGAGCATTGGCGCATAGCCCGTCTTTTTTGATTCTCGACGAGCCTACCAGTGCATTAGACCCGGAAAGCGAACGCACGATTTGCGAAACATTACAGAAACTGGCCAAGAGCTTGACCATTATTGCTGTTTCGCATCAACCCGCGGTTATTAACGCAGCAGACCGAGTTTTTATACTTTCGAATGGCGTGGCAGAACCATTATCCCAAACGCCTCAGAATCCCTAAGATGCAGCAATAAAGTAAAAAATTACTTATTTCTTTATCCATTGTCCGTTAATTTGAATCCAGGTTCCCGCTGGGACTTTCTGAATAATTTCCTCAGCATATACTTTTCCTACCTGATTAGGATCAATGCCTTGTGCGGCAGCTTTTTCCTGATAAATTGCTTTACGCTTAGCATTAATTGCATCGGCCTCTACCTGAACACCAGGCTCTCTGGCGATGACATAACCCGTACTCGCTTCGCCAATTGCACCTGACGCACGCAGGTTTTCAAGACTGTCAGCCCACACCGGAACTGCATAGAGCGCTAACACCGGAAGAATGACGCCAAAAATTTTTGGCATAGATTTCTTAAAGATCATATTTGAAATACGCTGCATAATGCTCTCCTTTCTCATTTGCTATTAGAAGATGTCAGGGTTGGCGGCTATATCTTTTTTGGCTTCCTCTTCAAGCTTCACTCGAATATCAGCATCCAGTTTGATATTGAGATTTATCGTAATCGGTTCCTTAGGAGATTCCACTTTAACCGTCGGTGCGCAAGATACGATCACCAAGCAGCACGAAATCAAAATTACTGAAGTTATTATAGTGTTTGTCATTCGTTCAATTTTACACATGATTGCACTCCTCTTCTCCGATAATGAGCATACAGCGCTCTATGTCTGCAATTTAGCGCCATCTGACTTAATGCAATCTGAACGAACCGCGCAGAATTTCATGGGATAAACTGTAGCCGTAATTAATCTTTTGCAAGATCTTGTCTATATCTGTTTCCAACCTAATGTTCAAACGAAAGTTCTGCCCTTCTTTAACCTTAGGATTATTCCCCAACAAAGAAAGCTGGGCTACCAGATCGTGTGCGACCGATTTGTCGAGAGTCAATGATAGCTCAGTGTAATGGAAATCCTGCATGGCTTGCAGCAACAAATTCATTTCCTCTCCGGCGGAAGCAAGCCATTGTGAAGCTTTTTGGGGTTGAAAATGCAAAATTCCTGGTGCCTTGGCAGCAAGATGTCCCCTCTTTATCGTTAATTGATCCTCTTCTATTGTCAGGGGAACCTGACCATCCAAATGTCCGCTTCCTGCAAG
The DNA here is from genome assembly GCF_001455205.1 of Nitrosomonas ureae. Lineage (NCBI taxonomy): Bacteria > Pseudomonadati > Pseudomonadota > Betaproteobacteria > Nitrosomonadales > Nitrosomonadaceae > Nitrosomonas > Nitrosomonas ureae. The sequence continues at coordinate 1,221,593 of NZ_CP013341.1, read as the reverse complement.
ACCATCGACCTTGATCAGGTTAAAGAATGATTCCAGATCGATATTACTGATCCGTATCAACATGTCAGAGTATTTAGCCGCGGGATCAATAGTCACGGGTGCCACCGATATCATGCCATCCATCATGGAAAACTGTGCTTTCTCAAGCGCAACTTGAGGAGGACTTGTATCCAGAATCTGATAGGAAATCAGCAAATTTTCCAATGGAATTCCAAAATCAATCTGTTCAACCGTGATTTTCTGTCCAGGCAGACTACCCGGGGTTAGCAAATTGTTCAAATTCAGCGCAATATTCAGATCCTTTATTTTCGCAGTTTCATGCGTAAACGAAACATTACGCATCTCCAATGCGCCGCGACTGCTGTGTACACCTTTTGTAGACCATTTTAATTGCGCGATCGCACTGACCTGTCCGCTTACATTATCCAACTGTGCTAGCACGGGAGAAAACACGCGGGGCTGCAGACTGCCCGGTAAAAAGTTTAATGGAACAACCTCCGCTTTGAGCATTCCACTACCACTATCCAGGACATGTGCGCCCTTAATCTTTAGAAACTGCAAACCTGCAACATCACCTGTGACGCTAAGTGCATACTCTGTTGATTTTCCCTGCTTGGCTTTATTTCTCACATCGCCGGTGATGGATAGATCTGCAAACAGAGGTTCGGACGCCAGATGCCGCAATTTGCCGATGGAAAAATCAGCAGCATTGCCAATTTCACTATCATTCAAATATAAAATGGCTGAGATATTCTTAAACTGTATCGCGGATTGCGGCAGATTAAAGGAAGCCTCACTGAGAGTTAACTGTCCTTGATAGTTTCTGTTGACATTCACTTCTCCCACCGCAGCAATTTTTCCTGGATGAATGTTTACTTCAATTTCAGCAGACTTATCGCTTTTAACCAGCATGGTAAGGTTTTCTGGCATCACAATGATATTATGTTTAAGGGCTAATCCATGCGGGCCTCCAGTTACGTTCAAATCAGCCTGGGAAATTGAGAAACCAGGAGGATCCCGAAAACGCAGAGGATATCCAGTAATGATCTTTCCCAGGGCAACTTGACCAGGATTGCGTAATCCGATGTGCCAACCGTCTGGATTGAACTTAACCTGCATTGGCAAGGCCATCGATAGCTGATGGATTTCTGCAGGCCCGGCAATCAGTTCTCCTCCATCGATACCTAGATCAAATTCTCCGTTCCAGGAACCCGATAGTCTGTAAATGCCTCCTTTTAAGGTAGCGTGACCAATGGCTGCATCACCCAACCTCAATGCAGTTGGCGTCTCATCCATCTGCTCGGGCACTGGCTTTTCTGACTTCTGCTCAGGCAGGTTAATGCCCGCTAATGCGAATTCAGTCTGCACATGCTGCAAATGCAGTGCTGCAAATGCAAAAGCGGTTTCGCCCGAGAAACTGGAAATTTTGATTCCGGGAATATTCAGCCTACCCTGCGAAATAGCAATCTTACCCTGCATATTTCCCTGCGCATCCAGGGTCGCTGCCAGCCCTCCCTTCGCCTGACCCAGCGAACCAGAGATTATGGTATCGAACCGGATTTCTTGCGTATTTGAATGGTCGTGCACGATGCTGCCCGACACAGCAATCGTGACATCACCCGCAACCGAATGGAGGCGTATCACTGAGTCTTCCAGTGAAAGTACAGGCAACCACGGTATGCGAATATCCTTTCCGGATATCGTCGTAGCCAGTTGCATCGAATCCAGCGCAGAGCGCTTTGCGCTCAGATCAAGTATCATTTCCACACCGCTAATTTCAACTAATGCCGGTTTTCCAGCGAGCAGATCACTGAGCTGCCAGTTCACCAGGATTTTACCCACTTGCAATTCGCCGTTGTTACCCGCCTTCAGCTCATGCAAACGGAGGGTATTAAGCGAAATATCGAGAACCGCAATGGATTGCAACGGAAAACCTTGTTTGCATAACTGCTCATTGATGAGCACTTCCAGCAGGGAATTGCGGAATGCATAAAGCCCCACCCCAGCAAAAATAATAAGGCTCAACAGAACCAGTAATCCGGTTTTTAATTGTTTCACCATTGGATGAAATGATAGCGTTTGTAATGGCTCATTTTATCTTTCAATCGATATTATGAAGCTAAAGGAAATAGAAACTTAACCATTCGAGTCTTGTAAAGTAAAAGATTATCATGCCGTCCGTCAAAACGAAATTCAGTTTCTTTGATCACGAATAAGTGGCACTATTCAATCTAATTGTCTCACCTGTGAGTTTCTCTTGTAATTCAATACTGCCAAGCAGAAAGGTAACTCAAAATCAGTCATATGTCTTTTATAAAAAACTAGGTTAATAATGTCTTTAATTACCAAGAAGAGGCCTCCCTTGTCTTTAGTTATTGTGATCTTTGGCGCCTCAGGGTCAGGAAAATCCACTTTGATGGCGCTATTAATGCAATCTGGCGAGCAATACTCGCTGCATTTCAAGGGAACCAATCGTCCCCCGCGTCGGTTTGACGGTATCGAAATCCGTTGCGTCGATCGCATTGAATCCTCAGAATATGACTATATTTATCAATCGTATGGCTTCCATTATGGAATTCAGCGATCTCAGATTGATTCTGCCATCGCAGAAAATCTTCACCATTTCATAATCTGCAACAACCTAGAAGTAATTCAAGCGCTCAAGCGTGACTATCCGAATCGTGTTCGCGTGATCTTCCTTGATTTCGATGCTCCACGCGAAACACTGCATGCGATTCAGGTAGCTCGAAAAATAGATGACGATGAGATTAAGCTTAGATTGGTAAAAACAGAAGCTCTCTACAAGATTTTTTTGCATGAAAGAGAGCTCTTCGACGATGTGCTCTACAATCGCTATGGCGACAAACCGGAGGTATTGCATCTCAAGTTAGAACAAATTCTTGAGCACCTTGATATGCCAATTACAGCTCGCCCATCTAGCGCTCTTAAGCGATTGGACCGACTCGCCAAAGAAATTCACACACGACTGTCAGAATTTCGAGATGCTCCCCTAGAACACCTTTAAATGATGCATAATTCCGGGTTTCCAGTAAACTGAACTATAAGACGAAGTTCACGCATAGATATTCTGAAACAAAAATGGGAATGAAGCATTTTTACATTCTCAGGAGGCGATTTCCTTGAAGCATGAGGGCGGTATTACCCGCTACAGCGTACTAAATCTGCTCAATCAGATTCTTTATGGTGTTCACATTCAAACATTCTTTTGAAACTTTTATTTTACTCTTCGGTCATGAATTAGGCATTAGTATTGTTAAATTGCTACTTGTTGTGATCGATAAGGAGTCTTGCCAAAATCATCATTTCTACGCAGTAAAGGCAATTGACAAGTCATTCTAAAAATAGTGTTTTAATTTTGATCGGCTGATCAGCGTTTGCCATTTCGCTTATGGCTATAAGCCAGGTAACAACAATATTGACAGGAGTGATAATCATCCACTATGGCTTTTATGGATATCAGCAAAGATGGTCAGCCGTGTACTATTAGCGATAGCATTGCTATAAGCGCGGCCTGGCCTGTATGACATACATATAACGGATGAGGATGAAAGTATTATGGAATGGTTAGCCATTATCTTATCGATTATCGCGGTGGGTTTCATGTTCAGGTTCTTTTCCACAACTAAAAAAGTACTAAAGCTGGGACAACCTGCACCTGAATTCAAACTGAGGGATCAATTTGGAAAAATGCATGCTTTGGCAGACTTTCAGGGTAAGTGGTTGGCATTATATTTTTATCCGAAAGACGATACTCCCGGGTGCACTAAGCAGGCTTGCGCTTTTCGTGATAGCCTTCAGCAATTGACTGAGCTGGGTGCCGAAGTGATTGGCGTGAGTGTGGATGATACAAACAGTCATGCAGAATTTGCTCAAAAATTTCATTTGCAATTTCCGCTATTGGCAGATACCACTGCGGAAACAGCCGCTCGATATTATTCGCTTATTAATCTGGGTATTATCAAGTTTGCCAGACGCAATACATTTTTAATCGATCCGCACGGAAAAATTGCACGCATGTATTTGTCGGCTAGTGCCGCACACAATTCCTCCGCAGTGATTGCCGATTTGAAACAGTTACAAGCAATATAGCGAGCATAGCGCACTATCGTAAGGAATTACGCGCTCTTTTGATTCTTCTCAAAGATTGAAAATTCCATCTCAGACTACATATAAAGTAAAACAGGAAAAGGAGGCAGCATGGCAAATTTTACCGAAGAGCAGTTAATACAGTTGAAAGCTGCGTTACATAAACGTTATCTACATCTACAAAAAGAAATACGTAACGAGCTTGCACACACTCAGGATATTAGTGATTCTGAGCTAGCAGAGTATGTCAACAATATACCGGATGATATTGATACAGCATTAGTCGACCGGCAAATCAATGAAATGCGCGAATTGGAAATGTCGATGAAGTATCTGAGCGAACTGGAGTTCGGCGACTGTATCGATTGTGGTAACGAGGTCGGATTTGAGCGGTTATTAGTATATCCATCCGCGCAACGTTGTATTCAGTGCCAGACTCAATACGAAAAGGCTTTCCCTCACGAATCAAGTCCCTCGTTATAACTGCAGAGTATTTTGCCGGCCTTATACTTTGGTTTTGAGCAAAATAAGAATAGCCCCGCCGCCGCCATCTTCCGGTCTTGCCTGACAGAAAGCCAATACATCAGTACGTTGCATCAGCCAATTTCCGACTCTCGTTTTTAAAACCGGTTCGCGGTTTTTAGAACTCAGCCCCTTACCATGGATGACACGAACGCATCGAAATTTTTGTTGCGCACAGAAATCCAGAAAAACGCTTAATGCCTGCCGCGCCTCATCACGCGTATATCCATGTAAATCAAGATCATCCTGAATCCTCCAATACCCGCGCCGCAAACGCCGTAACGTCTGATGCGGCATGCCCGGCTGCACGAAGGACCATTCATCACCTGCTTCAATTTCAACAACAATATTGTCAGTTAGCACATTTTCTGATGTTGCATTTTCCTCGCTCTTATTTTTACGTGGAAACGGCGAAACTTTGATGCCCCTACTAACTATTTTATCTGACGCCGGTAATGGCGCCACATCACGCATGGCCGCCAGAAACAGTGACAGTTCATCTTCATCCATGACAGAATCCTTTATAGCCATCCAGTTTTATCGAAAAACTGTTAATTACATTTTAGATTCAATAATTATTTCAGGTTATCCAGATATTTCTCCGCATCCAGTGCTGCCATACAGCCACTCGCGGCACTGGTTACCGCTTGACGATATATGTGATCCTGCACGTCGCCTGCAGCAAACACACCCGCTATGCTGGTGACTGTTGCATTTCCTTGACCACCACCGCGAGTAACAATATAGCCATTTTCCATTTGCAGTTGCCCGACAAAAATATCGGTATTTGGTTTATGGCCGATAGCAATGAAAACACCTTGCAAATCTATTTCTTGGGTGGAATCATCCTTGGTGCTTCTGATGCGCATGCCCGTAACACCGGATTGATCGCCCAACACCTCATCCAGTACATGATTCAGTTTCAATTTAATATTGCCGGTACGGGTTTTTTCCATCAATTTATCAATCAGAATTTTTTCCGAGCGGAACTGATCACGCCGATGCACTACTGTCACGCTGCGTGCAATATTCGAAAGATACAATGCTTCTTCTACCGCAGTATTGCCACCACCGATAACAGCAACATCTTGTCCTTTATAGAAAAAACCATCACACGTTGCACACCCTGACACACCGCGCCCCATAAATGCTTCTTCGGATGGCAAGCCGAGATATTGCGCAGATGCGCCGGTGGCAATAATGAGCGCATCGCAAGTATAAATGCCTTGATCACCCATCAAAGTAATTGGTTTTTCTGTCAATTTTGCGGTATGAATATGATCAAAAATAATTTCGGTATGAAAACGCTCCGCATGTTTCTGAAACCGTTCCATCAACTCCGGGCCTTGCACACCCATTGCATCGGCCGGCCAATTATCCACATCCGTTGTTGTCATTAATTGTCCGCCCTGAGCCAAGCCAGTGATCAAAACCGGACTCAGATTGGCGCGTGCCGCATAAACGGCAGCAGTATAACCCGCCGGCCCGGAACCAAGAATAAGCAGTGAATTGTGTTTGGTCGTCATAAATTTATTTACGAAGTAGATCGAGGACGACATTGTACTCGTAAATAATTAAATTGCCTTGCTGCCCAATCTCTCTCGCCATCATTGCTGATTGTTCGATGATAGATTTCTGACTCAGTAATAAATCCTTCTTGTTTAACTCCTGATCAGGAAAATACATCTGTGTTGTCAGCGGAAAATAACCCGGTTTAAAAATCTTTAAATGAATATGCGGAGGCCTGATCCACGTTCCGCTGGCAGGGTAAGCACCAGGCATTACTGTCTTAAAGCGAAAAGATCCTTTCTCATCAGTCTGAATTATCGCCCACCCTTGGAAGTTCTGATCCAGCTTTGCTTTATTGGAATCACGCGGATGACGATAGCGACCGTTGGCATCCGCCTGCCAAATATCTAGCAGCGTATTTTCAACCGCATTACCATAGATATCGGTTACATGCCCACCGACCACAATATGCTGACCACTCGCATCGTCAACGTAACCATTGATTTGCGTCAGATCTTCGTCCTTGTCTTTCTGATTCTTTACCGGATAAAACGGACCTTCTGTTTCTTCGGGCGTAGGCATTAATGCTAACGCTTTAGCCAAACTACCGCTGCCCAGCACACTGGCAAAGCTGCCCAACACACCTAATCCAATCACTTTTCTACGGGAAATTTTTTTCATGCTGAATGACTCGATCGCCTTATGAATTCTATTAGAATTTTTTAGAACAGCAATAGGTATAAAAATTCAGATGATAAAACAGATCCAACCGAGATCCAGTGAATTGGATACGTAAAACCTTTTATACACGCGCTTCAATTTGCATCAGAACTTGCCACAAACAAGCGTGCTAAGAATAAAGCACCCCGCCGCAAGCAGCGAGGTATTAAAAGCGCTCTTCAGACTGCTGGTTTTCAACCAGCCTTTGTGCCCCGAGGGGCGAGGAATTAAACCCGGAAGAGATTAAATGTAAACTGGCCCTATTTGCTCATTGATCTGTAAATTATGCGAAAGAAAATGGAGCAAATATTCCCCATTTGCTCCATTTTCATTATTACTCGCTTTTAATTATTGAAAAAGGGAAACCAGTGATTAGTAATGTCAAATTTTATATTCTTCTCTTTCTGGAACGCACTGTAAAAGCTACCAATCCTAACCCTATCATCAACATAGCATAGGTCTCCGGTTCAGGCACAGGACTTATATGTTTTTCTGCCAATGTACTGATGTTTGTGAATATAAATGCTTGATCATTATAATCGAAATCCCCGCCACCCTGGATATCTTCAAATCCCACATAGGTACCCGCGGGAATACCAAGAACCGTATCTCCAGAAAAACTAGTTGAGTAAATATGATTTACTCCATCGGCATTAGATGCGGAATTGGAATTCCAAATATCCCCGGTATCGAGAACTTTCATCTGGAACGTAAGTATATCTCCCGCATTAACGTAACCTAGATTGACATAATCTCCCACATTTGAAGTTTGATTGTTTAACACTCCCAAAGATGACTGTGGTGTAACTACGCCATTCACGAGTAAGGATAGCGTATTGGTATAAGATGCCGAGCTCGATTGAAAGTAAGCGCCAATATAACCTGTTGTTGTTGCAGTAAAAGTGTAAGTATTTTGAACAGACACGCCCTGATCTGCATAGGAAATCGAAGCCGCTTTTACATGGGCTATCGAAAACAAGCCAAAGCAAAGAGCCATAGACAACACTGTTAAGCGTAAAGAATTTTTCATTGTATGCTCCAGAAACTAATTTTTAATAAAAACTACAGAACATATGGAAACTCTAAATAAACCGATTGCACTCATAATTCGACGATACCGTGGCAATCGTAATAAATTACCGTTCACCCCAAACCTATTGAGAAGCTTAGTCAGAACTTTCCTGTCTGGCGAGATACTAGACCCAATACTCAGCCTGGAATAGAGATGAATATCCTGAATACATACTGAAAAAAATGAGGAAATGTCCTATAAAAATCCTAAGCCGGATTGAGTTAATCAATGCATATTTAATGCATTTTTTGGTTTCTTATCAGCTGATCATTTTCTTTCCGATCTACGAGTACTACACACTTTTGGGTATTCAGAACGAAAATAAATTTCACGGATAATCGCTCCATACCATTGAAAGTATTAATTAATTACATTTAATACTGATCTCATGTGAACCATAGGGAATAGTCCATTGCTTTGGATTTGATAAATACAGAAAATAGTAGGTTTGTCACAATGGATACTACATAATTAGTCAACTTGTCCTATAAAGTTCCTGGATAAGTCAACAAATAAGAGGCGGTTTAGTAGCGCTTAAGCTCACTCCTTAGGTATATATTTTTCTCACGATCGATTAGTTAACAAGAAAAATTCAAAATCTTGAACTGATAAATCCATTCACTATTATTCGATGATTAATTTGAAGTGCTTCTTTCATACCTCACCGTGCACAACACTCATGCCACACCGCCCCTCTAGGGGCTCTGCTGTTTATTGCAGATACGCAATGACTGAACAGAATAACTTATTAAGATATTGATTCTTCAGATTGATAGTTCTCAAGCTGCGCGGGATAGGGATATGAAATTAATTCAGCTTTGATTGAGAGGGTTTGAAACCCTAGGGATAAAAATGTCAAAAGGAGGAATATAAATAAATTAAGCGATTGCTTTTTCTTGCGACGGGAAAAACTTCTTATCATGAAATCCTTTCAACAACAACGGTATTACTACGGGTTAATAAAATAACTCAGCATTTCACAAAATATTGCACAAAGCTTGATTACTACGGTACCTAATGTACTAACGAAGAATTTGTAAGAACAGGGCAATACAAAAGGCGGCGATTCTAAAGTCATTTCTTAAAACTTGCAATACCTCACTCCCATATTCTTTCCTAGAGAGGTAAGTTTCACATCCAAATCAATTTTGCCGGGTAATGCACCGCTTATGAGAATCAATTCCCTCGCAACTTAATCCCTAATAATTTTATTTTGCGATAAAGATGCGTACGCTCTAACCCTGCCCGCTCAGCCACACGCGTCATATTTCCATTTTCTTGATCAATTAATCTTTCAAAATAAGTTTTTTCAAATAAATCACGCGCTTCACGCAATGAAAGATCGAGGGGGATTTCCGGAGCCACTGATGCGGAAGATGATTCTGGAAATACCATTGCCTGTTGCACTGCTTCGACCGAAATCTCGTCACCTGTGGATGTTAATGCCAAAGAGTGGACCACACCCGTTAGCTGCGTAAGATTACCCGGCCAGTCATAATTACGCAGGCAATTCAGCGCAGCGGTAGTAAACTGTAATGTCGATGAAGCTTCACCTGATTCAACAAAGCGCGATAAAATTTGATTCGCTAATTCAGGTATATCCTCCCGATGCGCTCTCAGCGCAGGAATGCCGATACTTAATCCACTTAACACTTCATATAATCTGGGATGATAGGCACCTTGCGCAGTCAACTCCGCAAGAGGATGTGATGTCGCACATACCAGCCGCACATTATATTTTTCCAGTTTGCTCAGTAGCAGCAACAAACCTTTTTGTGCCAATTTGCTGATTTCACCTACTTCCTTGAGAAATAACAAGCCATCACGTGCCGGCTCTAATAAATCCAGTGGCGATTCTGCTAATGAAGTCAATGTCTCGGGCTCTATCCACGGCGTATTAGGGCGATGCATGAAGCGAGCACATATTTCGGCCCCTGCACCAGGCTCTCCCATCAATAGCACGGGTGCTTTCAGATTGACTACTTGTTCCAATCTTTTGCGCAGATCTGCAATCATGCTGCCTTTGCCCAAGCTCGCGAGAGAAAGCGCTGATTGCTGCTTATTTTGCCCACCCCGCAAAGCTTTGCTTACGGTACTCAACAATTTTTGCAGTGGTATCGGTTTTTCCAAATAACTAAATGCACCAATACGCGTCGCTTCAACCGCTGTATCAATGGTGCCATGCCCTGACATCATAATCACTGGCATCGTCAACATTCCATTACTAACCCACTCTTTCAACAGTGTAATACCATCTGTGTCAGGCATCCAAATATCCAGCAGCACCAAATCCGGACGCGTCTGATTCCGCCAAATACGTGCTTGCTCAGCATTTTCTGCCAGCGCCACACGATATCCTTCATCACGCAGGATTTCTGACAATAGTTCGCGTATACCAATTTCGTCATCAACAATGAGTATTGTATTATTTGTTATCATCTGAAATTCTCTCCACTACTGAAATCTAATCAGCTAGCTTGTGGTTAACTGTAAAATTTCATGTACATTTATAGATTCGGAGTTTATTGAGTAGCGAGTGCCAATACATGAAATATTTTACTCGCCTTTTCTACATTTACAGACTTGATAATTTAATTTAGTGTCAGTCTGTTATTTCCTGCAGTTTTATTTTTTTCCACCGCCGGCAAGATAATTGAGATTTGTGCGCCATGTGGCTTAATATTCTCGATGTGAATAAGCCCATCATGTTCTTCAATAATTTTCTTGACAATAGGTAAACCCAAGCCTGTACCTTTTAATTTAGTCGTGACATAGGGTTCAAAAACTCGCGCTCTGATTTCTTCCGAAAAGCCGCAACCATTATCACGCACACTTAATTGCACACCGCCATGCATCGTTTCGGTTTTCACTTCTATCACGGGTTCCGGAGTATCAATTAACGCATCCTGTGCATTCTGCAATAAATTGTGCAGCACTTGACGTAGCTGCGCAGAATCCCCCCTAACTCCCGGTAATTCTTCCGCCAATATCTGTATGATTTGTATATGTTTACCATTTTCTACCGCCATACTTCCGGTTTCATAGAGCGCTAGCACTTCACGAACCAGCTGATTAAAATCCAATTGCCGCAATTCCAGTTCAGGAACACGCGCATACTGATTGAACTCATTCACCATTTTTTTCAGAGCCTCGACCTGATTTACAATGGTTTCAGTAGAACGCCTTAATATTTTCGCATCCTCTTCGCTGAGCTTATTGATTAATTTATGTTGTACCCGTTCCGCTGAGAGCTGAATCGGCGTTAATGGATTTTTAATTTCGTGCGCCAAACGCCGGGCCACTTCGCCCCAGGCTACAGCGCGCTGTACCTGCAGTAAGCTAGTAATATCATCAAAAACCACCACACCGCCGCCACCCGATATCTTAGGTAATCGTGTGCCTCGTAGCAGCAAAACCTGATTGCGACCATCTTCCGAACGCGTCAGTTGACGCTGCCAAACACTTGTCGCTTCCGAATTAAAACCTGACCGAATTTCAGTTATCAGCATATTCAACTGCGGTTCATTGGTTACACACCCTTCGATAATTGAACCGTCCAAACTGATTAAAGGTATCTGGAGTATTTGTTCTGCGCTACGGTTTGCTTTGGACAAAGCCAATTGATCGTCAAATACTAATACGCCGGATGAAAGATTTGCCAGAATACTTTCCAGATGTGCCCGAGCACTTTCCACCTCCTGCTGATTATGCTGCGCAACTGCTTGCGCTTCTTGCAATTGCTGCGTCATCAAATTAAATGATTCTGTCAATATACCCAATTCGTCACCACTTTGAACTAAATGACGGCGGCTGTAATCACCCTGTGCAATAGCACGCGTCCCTTCCGCCAGCAGGCCCAGCGGCGCACTTAATTTCTCACTGAGCAATGATGCGGTTGCCAGCGCTGAAAATAAAGATAATAGCAATGCCAGCGTCAATGTCACACTATATAATCGAGTCAATCCATGACGAGATAATGTAAGCTCCTGGTAATCCCGGAACCCTGCCTGTACTCGCTCAGCATCTTTGGCCAACTGCACGGGAACCGGCTGCAATAACTGCAAAACGCGTATATCTTCTTTCAAGCTCAATACGTTTACAGGCACAACAACACGCAAATATAAGCCCCTATCGTCTAACGACTCAACCGCACTGTAAGCTTTCTGGATCCTTATATGACGCATTACTACCGCGTTCGGCTTTTCAGGAAATAAGGCCAGATTACTTTCGCTTGAAAATGCGATCACCTTGCCATCCTGGTTGAATAAAGTCGATTCTTCCACTTGGGTTTGTAATAATAATTCATTGAGTATCAGCAAAGGGGGACCAGAGGTTCCTGCCAGCATCAACGCCGTGGCCTGTGCTTTTTTCTGCAGTTCCTCCAACAAGTTATCCAGCATAGTCTGCCCCAGATTCAGCCCCCCCTCCAAAGCACGATCCACTTTCACATCGAACCAGGATTCAATACTTTTCTCCAGAAATTGAACTGACACGGCATACACCAAAGCACCAGGAAGTATTGCCATCAGGGAAAAAACCAGCATTAATCGCAATGCCAGCTTGGATCCAAATACGCCTGATTTAAGTCTGCGCCTGAACCGCCACAACAATATTGCGACGATTGCCATAAGGAAAAGTACAAAAGCAGCATTTATAACCAGCAGCAAACGGTACTTATGCTCAAAAAACTCCGTATTGGCACCGGCTGTAGCCAGGAGAAACAACATGACTGCTCCCAACCCCGAGCCAATAATGAGCACATACTTCATTACTGGCCTTTCATCTGGAATGGCTGCTCCGGCGTAGGTAATTTCATGCGCCACTCCAATTTGTCCGAACTCAAATTCCATCGACTGGAACCCAGAGCCTCAACCTGGAATGGCTTGGGCATACGTGTCAGATCAAGCCATATACGCAGCGATGCGATATAATCAGCATCCTGCTTCAACTCTGATTTAACTGTTAAGGGAAAATCTCGCAAACGGCCCAAAACCCCCAATGCTTCCCGAAGCGTATTAAAACTCTGTGAAAATGAAGCATGATTCAAATGATACTGGCGTGTAAGTGCATAATACCTCAACCCGACTCTGTATTTGCCGCGCACGACTTCGTCATCCAACCAATACCAGCGCACATCAACAAGACTGAATTTGAATACAAAGTAAAGTACGATACCTTTCTCAAGCGCCTGCTCCAAAGTGGGGTTGAGCGCAATCTCAGAATCCACGCTAATTTCATAACCCCCGCCAGCTGTTACTAAATTGACATTCTTTATGCGGATGTCCTGCGCCTGCGCAGTAGTTGCCTGAAACAGTAAGAACAAAATCAACCATAAGAAAACTGAACTGGCATACGGCAGCTTCACCCGATCGATATATCGATCAGGTTTTTTGCAGCAAGGTATAAAAGAAACCGTCATGTTGAGTATCAGGTAACAGTTGTCCATCCATCATCGCTGCCACAGAAAGCGGTAATTGACATGCATCTGAGTGATGTTTAAGAAATTTTTCAATCTGCATTGTATTTTCTTCTGCAAAAACCGAACAAGTCACATAGAGCAACTTACCATTCTTACGTAAAATTTTCCACAATGCGTCCAGTATTGCTTGCTGAGTTATTGCAAACTTGGTCAAATCACTCTCGCGTCGTAACCATTTAATATCAGGATGTCGGCATACCACCCCCGATGCAGAACAAGGCACATCAGCCAAAATTCGATCATAGGGTTGCTTATCCCACCATGCATCGGGATTCGCGGCGTCACCGCAAATTAATCGCTCCGATGCCATTCTCAAACGTTCAAGGTTTTGCTGCACTTGAATTAACCGCTCCGGGTCGTTATCCAACACCGACAGCGATATGTTTGCCAACTCCAGCAAATGCGTACTTTTACCTCCAGGTGCAGCACAAGCATCCAACACTCGCATGCCATCATGCACATCCAGCAGTGGCGCAGCAAGTTGCGCACCTGCATCTTGCACCGTTACCAATCCCATAACAAAGCCTGGCAGAGATTCCACCCTGACGGGTTGGCTCAGTAGCAGCGCACCTGGCCATAACACCTCAGCCTGCATCCCATTTTCCGTCAACAAATCACAGTACGCCTCCACGCTGATCATACGCCGGTTAACCCGTAGAGTCATCGGCGGGCGCTTGTTATTCGCGCTCAGTATGGCTGCAAAATTTTTCGGATATTGCCGCCGCAACTTATCAACCCACCACTGCGGATGCGAATAACGTCCGATCTCTTTTTCAGCAGCTTGTTTCAACAATTTTTCCTGCTGTCGGATAAAATTGCGCAACACTGCATTGACCAATCCTTGCATCCCGCTGCCCTTCACCAAGCAACGTGAAGCTGAGACCGCTTGATCCACCACAGTGTGCGGCAACACACGGCTATATTGCAATTGATATAAACTTACCAGCAGTAGATGACACAAGCTTCTGTCGCGCAACGGCTTTTTCAGCAAGAGCTCTAAGATTACTCCCAGTTGCCCATAAAAACGCAATACACCATAACTCAAATCCTGAACAGCACCTCTCTGCTGCTTCGATAGCGAAGATTCCACGCGCCAGACATCCTGCAGCACCTCGGTCAGGCTTGCTCCGGCTAATACTCTACCCACTACTGAAGCCGCAGTAAGCTGTGTTTTTATCATACTCTTATGAAAAATTAACCGGAGTAAAACATTCACCTGGATGAAAATTATTGCCCGTCAGAAAATCCGCTACATTCATTTTTCTTCCTCCCGGCTTCTGTAGCATTTCCACTTGCAACAACCCGGAACCGCATGCAACGACTATGCCTTCGCGACTTACCGCAACAATTTCACCTGGCTGTCCGGATTCACCTGCAATTATTTTTGCCTGCCAAATCTTTAAAACCATTCCCTGGAAAGAGGTGTAAGCACCCGGCGTTGGATTAAATGCCCGCACCACGCGATCTATCTGCTCGGCTGGAAGCCGCCAGTCAATTTCAGCTTCCGCCTTAGTTATTTTGGTGGCGTAGCAAGCTTCCGTTTCATTCTGAACTACTGAAACCAGCTTTCCTTGTTCTAGTTGAGCCAAAGCTTCAACAATACTCAAAGCACCTAACAAACTCAGCCGGTCATGAAGGGATTGTGTGCTATCGTCCGGCGCGATCTTCATTTCGTGCTGCAATAAGATGTTACCCGTATCCAGCCCCGCATCCATTCGCATGATGGTAATGCCGGTTCCGCCATCGCCAGCCAGAAGCGCCCGTTGTATCGGCGCCGCGCCGCGCCACCGTGGCAAAATCGAGGCATGAATGTTCAAACAACCCTGACTAGGAATATCCAGCACTGCTTGCGGCAAAATCAATCCATATGCCGCAACGATCATCACATCCGCACGTAGCGCCTCTAGTTGCGCCTGAATTTCCGGCGTTCTAAGTGTCAGTGGCTGCAGTATTGCAAGATGCTGCTGCTGAGCCAACACCTTGACCGCACTTGCAACCATTCTCATTCCTCTCCCAGCCGGGCGATCCGGTTGGGTTAAAACCATTACAATCTGATGCCCGGCATGGATCAATCCTTCCAATGCAGTAGCAGCAAAAATAGGGGTTCCGGCAAAAATAATTTTCATGCTAATGCATTGATGATTCATCGGTTAAGGCAACGGAAATTCACCGTCAATGGAAAGAAAGCAATAATCCGAAAAATATCAAATTACTATTTTCATGCAAGCCTCCGCGCCTACATTGTACTACGCTGTTTTTTCTTTAATTTTGCCAAGGTACGCACTTGCTTGAGCCGAGACCAATACTCAACAAATACTTTTCCTGCCAAATGATCCATTTCATGCTGAATACACACGGCCAGCAATCCATCGGCATCCAAAACAAATGACTCGCCCTGGGCATTCAAGGCCCGTATCGTAACCGATTCAGCCCGTTGCACTTTTCCATAAATACCCGGTACTGACAAACAACCTTCTTCATAATCCGAGATGCCATTGCTGGCGATGATTTCCGGATTAATCAAAACCAGCAAATCATTTCGTGCTTCGGAAGTGTCAATAACGATAATGCGCTCATGCACATCCACTTGGGTTGCCGCCAAACCGATCCCAGGCGCGGCATACATAGTTTCTGCCATATCATTTATCAACACACGGATCTTGTCAGTAACTTGCCTTACAGGTGCCGCTACAGTATGTAGCTTTTCATCCGGATATTGCAATATTTTTAAAATAGCCATAAAAAATTATGTATATAAATAAACCTAATACCGCATTTAGACCGTATCATTAGCCAATTATTCTGTAATGACTAATAACCTGTACGGGGATCGTCCATGCGAAAGCCTATTATAGCCATGATTTTATTCCTAAGTCTGTTTTCTATTCCGCCAGTCAACGCCGATAATAATTTATTGCGAAGCGACACTCCCCATCGCCATGTCGTTGTGCCCGGCGATACGTTATGGGGAATAGCCGCCAGATTTCTTAACGATCCCTGGCGCTGGCCTGAGATCTGGGGATTCAATCGCGACCAGGTAAAAAACCCTCACCGCATCTACCCCGGTGACATTGTCATACTGAGAAGAACACCTTATGGGTTTCGATTGAGCCTTGAGGACAATGAAGATGAGGTTAGAACCGTCAAATTATCTCCAAAAATTCGTTCGGAATTATCCGATACCGCAGCCATACCCAGTATCCCGGCTGCCGCTATCGAACCTTTTCTCAGCCAACCTTTGGTCATTGAAAGGGATGGGCTTGACAACGCACCCTATATTCTGGGCTCCAGCGACAATCGAGTGGTTCTAAGCACAGGCAATACCGCTTATATCAGCGGACTACCAAAAGATAAAGGTTCGACATGGCAAATTTTCCGTCCTGGCAAAGCGTTAAAAGATCCCGATCAGAAAGACCAGATTATCGGTTATGAAGCAACTTACCTAGGCAACGCAAAAGCCATTGCACTAGCGAATGTCAGCACAGTAACCATCACACGGGCCACGGAAGAAATCCTGAAAGGAGATCGTCTCGTTCCTGCACCTAAAACTATATTCAATAACTACGCACCTCATGCCCCGGATTTTCCAGTCAATGGACGAATTATCTCAGTTTATGGCGGTATCACCGAAATTGGCAAAGGTGCCATCGTTACCTTGAATAAAGGTCAAATGGATGGACTTGAAATGGGTCATGTGCTTGCTATTTTCCGAAAAAGCCAAGATAAATCCCTGACAGGGGAACTGGTACAGCTACCCGATGAGAGAACGGGACTGGCATTCGTATTCCGCGTTTTTGACAAGATATCTTACGCGCTGGTTGTCCAGAGTACGCATTCCATTAAAATACTGGACGCAGTCAAAACTCCTTAAAATAACAGCTTTAACCTTCATGAAATATGCATCCGATATTGAATCATGGCTGAGTCTTAATCTGATTGATGGCTTGGGTGGTGAATCTATCCGTCGGCTCCTGATCGCTTTTGGCAATCCAGCAGCAATCCTTTCAGCGCATATCACAGCGCTCGAACGTATTGTAAAAAAAACAACGGCGCATCGCATCAGACAAGGTCCTGATCGCGACAATATTATAAATGTACTGAAATGGCTGGAAGATCCCGTTAACGCAGTCATTACCTTGGCTGATTCCGATTACCCGGCACAATTGCTCAATATTGCGGACCCACCACCATTGCTTTATTTTAAAGGCCGACGAGAACTTCTCCGGCAGCCTGCTCTGGCCGTTGTTGGCAGCCGCAATGCCACGCCACAAGGTCTATCGAATGCAGAAGCCTTCTCCGAGGCTGCCAGCAATGCAGGACTTTGTATTATCAGCGGCATGGCGCTTGGAATAGATACTGCCGCTCACCATGGAGGCCTACGTGGCGCTGCTGCCAGCATAGCCATTGTAGGAACAGGACTAGATATCGTTTATCCGGCAAAAAATCATCCTTTGGCTCATAAACTCGCGAAAGAAGGTGCGCTGATTTCTGAATTTCCTTTGGGCACACCTGCCATAGGCAGGAATTTTCCACGTAGAAACCGCATCATCAGTGGCATGACCCAGGGTTGTCTGGTAGTAGAAGCGGCATTGCAAAGCGGTTCACTGATTACAGCGCGCCAAGCTTTGGAACAAGGTCGTGAAGTGATGGCGATCCCGGGATCTATTCATTCACCCCTTTCAAAAGGCTGTCACGCATTAATCAAGCAGGGGGCAAAATTGGTTGAAAACACGCAAGACATTTTGGACGAATTAAGTCACCTGGCATTAATCGATACCACACCAGACAGAAGAAAAGAATCCCCCACTGAGCAATCGACAGAAAACTCTTTGTTACTCAATTACCTAGGTTATGATACGGTTAACATCGATACCCTATGCTCACGTAGCGGCTTGACTGCTGAGGTTGTATCAGCCATGCTATTAACGCTTGAACTTGACGGTCAAATCAGCAGTCTACCAGGAGGATGGTATCAGCGAATTGATTAACATTTGATACTATAACTAAAACTAGAACCACTTATCTGTAAACAGATCTGTATTTATAGACACCATTATGTTCGATATACTCGTTTATTTATTTGAAAATTATTTTGATTCAGGAAGCTACCCTGACTCTGCAACACTGACGCGCAAACTCACCATGGCAGGATTTGCCGACGAGGATATTAGCGAAACACTAAATTGGCTCTCTGAACTTGAGCGTCATGACATTGGTAATTATCCAGCCAGCTTTGCCGAAAATAATTCCTTTCGATGCTTTACCGAATATGAAATAGAAAGAATCGATACCGAAGGGCGAGGATTTATTTTTTTTCTGGAACATGCCGGCATCATTAATC